>JANQEZ010000350.1 GCA_028278115.1 Clostridia bacterium | reverse complement strand
CTAAAATAACTATTTATAGAGATTCCAGTCAAAAGTTTAATTTGGATTCTCTATAGTTACTATTGTGATTGTAAGTATTATCTAATAATGCAAAAATAGTTCACGATAAGACAATTTTCTAGGTAATTAGTAGGAAAAAATAAAAAAAAGAACAAATAGGACAAAAAATGACAAAATTTTTTGAAAAAATGTGATAGTATAATCTTAATCAATTATGTTTTGCATTCTCAAGCAGATTTAGTGGAGGTTATAAATAATGATACAAGATTATCTATATGTTACTGTATTAGTATCTTTTCCTGAAGCTTTTTTTATGCTTCTAATTGGCTTTAATCTTTCCAATTATAGAGACATCAAAATATCAAAGTTTGTAATTATAGCAGCTATTCAAGCTATGGTAGCATTAGCTGTCAGAGTACTTGGAATATATTTGGGCATCCATACATTAATACAGCTTATTTCTTTGTATATTTTAGTTATATTATTTTTAAAAATCAAATTTTACAAGGCAATAATTCCTACATTAATAGGAATGCTAGCACAATCTATTATTCAAAGTATGGTATTCACAATAGTTGCTGTATTAGGAGCAATACAATTAGATCAAATATACTATATGCCTAGAAGTGCAGTCCTTCTTGCTATTCCAGTTTTTATTTTGTCAACAATGCTTTTGATTTTCATAAAAAGAAAAAACTTCTTTTTATTTGATATCAATGATTAGAAGGTGAGGATATTGAGTAATAAAAATAAATATATTATTTTATCTACAATATTAATTCAGACAACAATTATATTTATATATGATTTATTAATAATGAGTATGGGTTCACAGAATATTATTGAAAGAGTAACCCCTTTTTTTAATATGTTTATGATAATCCCTTTTTCACTGGCTATTCTTGCCTTTATCTCTATGAAGAAGCTAGATTATTATGTAGAAAGGGAAGCGGAGCTTAAACTATTAAAAGCTAATATGGAGAATACTGAGGAATTAATAACGATTCTAAATGCTCATAAGAGCGATTATATGACACATTTACAGTCTATAAGTGCCCTAATTTATCTTGAAGAATATGAAGAATTATCAAAATATTTAGAGGGCATAACCAAGGACTATAACTATTCCAAGGAAATTATAAAATTTGGACATCCTGCATTAACAGCACTTATTAATACTAAGAGAGAAATAGCCCGTGAAAAAGGTATATTTTTTTACATCAAGGTTAACTGTGAAATTGATGATATAGAAATCAGTTCCTGGGATTTATGCAGCTTAGTTTCCAATGTATTAGAAAATGCAATAGAAGCAGTATTAGCTGAGGAAGGAAAAAAATGGGTAAAAATTATTGTAAACTATAACGATGGTAGTTATGTATTTGAGATTGAAAATAAGGGACATATTAATGATGCTATTATAAATAAGCTATTTGTTGAGCCTGGCATTACCACTAAAGCTTCTACAGGAAGAGGGTATGGACTATATTTGGCAAAGAAAATTGTGGATAGATATGGAGGAGCTATAGATACTAGTAATACAGATTATGGAACAGTAATATCTAAAGTATGGCTGCCGGGAGAGGTAAGACATGTTGATAAAAAAGCTATCTGATAAAATTGCTGGCTATTTGTCAAGCGAGTTAAATTATGATATTGAAAAAAGAGAAGTCCTTTCCTATGGACTACAGATTTTTCTAGGATGTTCAATACAAATTTTAATTATATTAGTCCTAGCCTATTTTTTCAATATTTTTGAATCTACTATTATTGTAATAATATCATTTGTTACTTTTAGGAGAATTATTGGTGGGGGACATGCCCATACATATAGTAAATGCTCTTTGATAAGTATTTCCATGATGATTTTGTTAGGAGCGTTAGGCAAGATAATTAATTTAGGCTCAACTAGTTCTTTAATAGTAGTTATTCTCATCTACATTCTAAGCATAAAAGCTATAATTATATGGGTTCCTGCTGGAACAGAAAAGAAGATGATAAGAAGCAAAGATACTAGGAAAAAGATAAAGCTTCAATCCATCATACTTCTTACAGCTTGGATTTTTCTATGCTTTTATTTAAACAGCTTAAGTCTAACAGAATACGTTATACAAAGCTCATTAGGTGTTATTCTGGCATTCTTTCTAGTGACTCCATTGGGCTATAAATTAATAGAATCAAAGAGGCCAAAGACAACCACTACCTAAAGGAGGCAGAGGATTATGTTAAAAAATGTTAAGACTTTCTTATTAGCATCAGCAGCGTTTCTAATGACTTTTGTAGCTGCTAGCAGTGCAAGCACTGCATGCATATTATTGATTTATGAACCTGATATTCCTGAAAGCTTAAAAAGAGATTTATAAGCTACAAGAACAATTTTAAATTATCCGCATGTTTACTTGGAGTGAGAATGACTATATAAATTTAACAAATGCTAGATAAAATACCACCTGATGATAAGGCTGTGACAAAGACTTTTGATTGTCACAGCTCTTTTACGTTTAAGGAATACAAATGCAAAAAAATTCAAGAAATATGAAAGATTAACCCCTATTATTAGTGAACTACTAAATTAAATATTTTTTCTTTTAAACTTCATTAGAAAATTATAATATTTTCAGCCAAAACAATTTGTAAAAATATTCAGCAAATATTGTAGTGTTTTAGGTAATGATGTTATAATATGATAAAATGAGTATGTATTATTCAAGGACTATCTTATACTTTTCTAAAAGGATGTATGACATACAACTTATAAATAATTTTGATAATAAAAAAACAAGGAAAATGGTAACATTTGAAATTAGAATAAATAAATATGGATGGAGGGATTTGAATGAAATGGATATTGGGGTGAATGAAATATATAGTGATAGTTTAATTATTATGGAAATTAGATAAGGTGAGGTTTAGTATAAGATGATAATAAATGAACATGTATTATATGGTCTAGAGAATTATGGGGAGATTATAAGTGAGATTATATCAAACATAGATTCAAAGGAGGATCATTTTGACATCAGACTAATGCTAACAGAGGCTTTATCAAATGCATTTAAGCATGGAAACAAGAATAGTTTGGACAAGCCTATATATTTAAACAATGGAAAAAGAATCATTTTTGAAATTGAAGATTCTGGAGCTGGTATAGATGAATTTGTTATACCAGAAGAAATACATGAAGATAAAGTATTAGGTGAAAATGGAAGAGGATTATTCATTATTAAATCCATCGCTGATAGCATCGAATTTAAAAACAGTACTTTAATTATAGAGAAAAGCTTTAATGATAAATGATAGGATTATTAGAATTCGATTTAAAAAATAATTGAAAATAAAGCCATAGAGATTCCAGTTAAAATTTTAATTTATACCCATCAAAAATCCCCAGAAGCACAGGATATTTTGATATGTACATTAATATAGTATATTTACATAACCAACTATATGTATAAATTAAGACTTACTTGGAGCTATCTATATTTAAGGAGGTCAAAATGAAAAAAAGCTTAAAAACCAAATTAGTATTCATGTTTTTTATATTTATCTCTCTTCCCATCATTGTTTTAGGGAGTATTTCCTATACTCTTACGTCACAATCAATGCAGAATATTACTAAACAAGAACTAAGGGTTATTACGACACAAACGACGGACGCTATAGATAATACGATTGAATTTGTAAGCAGATATATTGAGCTGCTTAGCCATTACGAGGATTTAGCAATGCTTGCATCTGGAAACAACGCTAAAAGAATAGATGTTTTTAACTATTTATCACTGGTTCAAGAAGAAAATACAGATAGAATTGAAAACATAATTCTAACAGACGCTAGAGGAAGGGGAATTTTAACTAACAATAATTCAACCTTTAAGCAAGACCTTAGCAACCGGGACTATGTACAGCAAGCGTTAAAGGGCTCGGTAGGGCAGAGTGATGTCATCATCTCAATGGTTACAAATAGACCAGTAATTGCCATTGCACATCCCCTAAAAATAGGAAATAGGATTGTAGGTACTATTATAGGAACTATTGATTTTGAAATTATTGCAAAGCATGCAGCTAAAATCGAAGTTGGAAAAAGTGGAGATGCCTATATGATAAATAAGGATGGATTCTTTATATATCATAATAATCTAGATAAAATAATGAATGAAAATTTGGGTGAAAACGATGACCCAGAGATTAAAGCTTTAGTAGAAAAGATGAAGACTGGTGAAACAGGTGAAGCGTTTTATACATATGAGGGTGCATATAAATTTGTAAGATTTGTACCTGTAAATAACTGGGCCTTAGCTGTTAACGCTAATTATGATGAATTCATGGCTCCAGCATTTGATATAAGGAGGAGTACAGTAATTGTAGCAGTATTATCCGTAATTATTTCCATGTTTTTATCCTATATCATAGCATCAAGAAGCATCATAAAGCCCATTAAACTTTTGGAAGATTTAATGAAAAAAGCAGGCAATGGAGATTTAACTGTTAGATCAAATATAAATACCAAGGATGAAATACAGGCACTGGGTCAACATTTTAACGATATGATTGGGAGCCAAGGTAAGATTATTGATGATGTTAGAAATAGCTCAGAGGAGCTTGCAGCAGCTTCCCAGGAAATGGCTGCAGCTTCCGAGGAGATTAGCCTTTCAACAGAGGAAATAGCAAAAAATACTGGAGAAGTGGCAGCAAATGCAGAAAACCAAAACAATTTAGTTATAGAAACCTCTCAGGTTTTAGTAGAACTGTCTAGCCTGATTCAAATAGCTCAAAATAGAGCAAACACTGCTAAGGATAATTCTGAAAATACCATGAAGGCTGCAAGCAGTGGAAGGGATAACCTTAATAGGACAGTGGGAGCTATAGAAAAAATTAGTCATTCAGCAGTGGAGACTGAAAAAATACTAAAGGTTATAAACGAGCTTTCAAATAAAGTCAGTGGAATAATCAGCACAATTAATAACATTTCAGAGCAAACTAATCTTTTAGCCTTAAATGCAGCAATAGAGGCCGCAAGAGCTGGAGAGCATGGGAAAGGCTTTACAGTAGTAGCAGATGAAGTTCGCAAGTTATCTGAACAAACTGGCTCTGAAGCAAACGAGATATCTTCTCTAATAAATGAAATGGTAATACAGATTGATAAGGCAGTTGAATCAATGAATTTAGGTAAAGAAGCAGTTGAAAATGGAGTAATAGTTGCAAATGATACTGATAGATCATTTATTAGTATAATAAATGAAGTTAAGCAGATAAGTGATGATATCAAAAGGATAGTAGATGTTACAAAAGACGAGGTTGCAAGCTCTGATCAGATAGTAAAGCTTATAGATTCTGTAGCTTCCATAACTGAGTCTACGGCAGCAAATAGTCAGGAGGTTGCAGCCGCAACTGAGGAGCAATCTTCAACAATAAATAATCTGGCTTCGACATCAGAAGAAACTAGTAAAATGGCTATTCAATTAAATCAAATGGTGGAAAAATTTAAAATATAATGGATGAATTTAAGCAGGAGGTGAATGGAAGCTTTAAGCTTCACTCCATTAATAATCCCCAGGTTAAGAAGGTTTTTATAATGACTAGACTGGACAAAGTATTTGAGGTTTAAGGAGATTGTTTCAATTAGTAATTAAAATCACTTTATCAATTTAGAATATATAAAAAAAGAAGGGGAGATATTCATATTAGTCCCTTCTTTTTTATATATCTAAATAGATATATTTGGAAAAAAATAAAGGAAAAAATTCCATAAAGTCGAATATTAGTTTAGATAGCAAATAATTTATTATTAAGCTTTATAAAAAGGCTAAGTGATGGGAGGAATAAATTTGAAATTAAAAGAGAAAAGGATTATAAAAAACATTATAGCAATCTTAGCAGTTTTAATTTTAATGGGGGGTAGCGTTGCCTTTGGAGTAGGTTATAGCAAACAAATAACCGCATGGTACTATAATATACAGGTAAGACTTGATGGAAGAACCTTGAACTTCTCTAAGGAACCCTTCATATATAGTGGAAGCATATATATTCCCTTGAGGGATGTTTCAAAGAACCTAAATTTGGATGTTACTTGGAATAATGAAACTAAGATTGTTGATTTAAAGAGTAAAAGTATGAATAATATCATCCCCAATTATAATAACCAATACCATTACAATGATGTTACTAATAACAACCTCCAGAGCCTAGAAGATGACCTTAACAGGAAATATGAGGAATATACCAAGGGTAAGGATGATTTAGATTTTCACTATGAACTGTTAAGTCAATCCGGTTCAATAAGGATAAAAATGAATGGCAAAAACTTCAAGAAGGACTCTACAGATTGGGAGAAGAGGGACGATGGTGATTTCAGGGATTTCGCTAAAGATATTGTAAAGGAAGTATCAGAGGAAACCCATAAGGACTCAAAGCTTTATGTATATGATAAAAATGGAAAGACTGTTGCCAAGTATGAATATGATGAGAGCAAAAGAAAATTTAAGGTTATTTCAGAGTATTCTGACGAAGTCGACCTTGATGATTTAGAAGATGAAATCGAAGATAAATATGAAGAATATACAGATGGCAGGGAAGACTTGAAATTTAAGTATTACTTATCTGGAGATAGAGGCAATTATATAAAAGTAGAGATGCTTGGTAAGAATTTTGAAATCAATTCATCCCAATGGAAAAATAGAGATGAGGATGATTTCCAAAGCTTTATAGAGGAAATAGCCGAAGAAATTCATGATGCAATTGATGATAAAGATATAAGGATATTCGTATACGATGAGGACGAAAAAGGAGCAGCAAAGTACAGATATGATGAAAGTAGAAATAAATTTACTGTTGAGTTTGAGCATAACGATGATGAGGACAACAGCACCTTAGAAAATGAGTTTAATCAAAATCATAAATTATATACAAATGGCAGCTATAATCTAGAATTTGTATATAATGTAACAGAAAGCTCAAGTTTTGTGAATATTGAAATGAAAAGCAATAGCTTCACATCCGATTCTTCCCCATGGGAAAATCGTGATGAGGGAAAGTTCCAAGACTTTGTTGAGGGGATTGCTAAAGAAGCTGAAAATCAACGGAACAAAGATGTGAAAATATATCTATATGATAAAGATAATATGCTGATTGGAGAATACGATTACGACGAGGGGCAGAATAGCTTGAGGGTAGAGTACGAATATGATGAAGCTCAAATCCTTGAAGAAATAGAAGAAGAACTTGAAGGCGATTATAGTATATATGAGGATGGCAGCGACGATCTTAGATTTGACTATGAGATATCTAAAACCTCAAGAGATATTAGGGTTAAAATGGAAGGTAAAAACTTTGATAGAAAGGATTCAGACTGGAAAGATAGAAATGACGATGACTTTGAAGACTTTATTAAAGATATAGCTAAAGAAGTCAGTGGATTTATTGAAGATACAGATATAGAAATTATTGTATATGATGATGACGACGATAAAGTCATTGAGTATTTCTATGATGAAAGCAAAGATGACCTTGACAAAGAATGGGAATACGAAGACTAGTTGCTCTATGCTTAAAAGCAAATCCTCTTAGTGAATTACCGCTAAATAGGATTTGCTTTTTGTAAATTAACCCCTTGTGCTAGTTCATGCCACCGGGGGTATTTGATATTTCCTTTTCGTTCATACTATGAACCTGTTTTTCTTATATTTTGTAGGTTAAA
>JANQEZ010000348.1 GCA_028278115.1 Clostridia bacterium | reverse complement strand
ACTGCTCTATATCCTTAAATATGTGGTAGCATCCAAACCTATGATAGCTAGCGCCTTTCTTTGAGACATACACCTTTTTATCTGTCTCTTTTTCCTTTTCATTAATTTCATTATCCGATGGGAGGCTATCTCCACCCATCCAAGCCCTTGCCTTAGCCCTTTGAATTATTGTAAAATAGTTTATAAATTTTATTGGGATTGGCATGTCTACTTTATATTTCACTATTACGTCTATATCTTCATTATCTTCAAAGTATGTTGAGCTGCTTAAATCTAAGCTCTCTATATTAAGGCTCTCTAGCCTACTATTGTCCAGACCATGTTTATTGATATAATGTCTTATAAGTGCATTTCCTACTATGGTTTTGCCCTTGTCATATCCTTCCTTTGCCATTAAAGAGGCTAGGCTTATCATTTCCCCGCGGGGGTCACTTGCTATTTCTGCAATAATTGTTTGCAGCTCCTCTATACTGCTATCAATTTCTTCACCCTTTGAAGCGATTTGCTGCATTGATTTAATATCTTCATGAATACTTGTTTTATTTACATTCTCATGTAATTTACTTGCCCCCATTTCAATCTCACCAATTGATTCACTTAGCTCTCCAAAGGAGCTGACTACTTTTTCTATATGCTCCTTTGATTTTTCCTTTTTATGATTGAGTTCACTTCTTATGGTTTCATCTATATCATAAATTCCGCTGACATAATAAATGTAGCTGGTTGATGCCATCTCGTTGGCTGCTTCGTCAATGGCGTGCTGTACTATCTCGTGGGTATATACAAGCTTTGTCATGAAGCCAACAGTTAATATGGCACAGATGAATATAGGTAGAACTAAGGCAGCCTCAACTGTCAAAGAGCCTCGCTTTTTTATAAAGAATCCTTTAATGACTGATTTCATAGTATCTCCTCTAATAGCCCTGATATATCTCTACCTTGAAATTATGCCTTTTGTTTTTCATTTTAGCTTCCCTTGGCATAAAATTCTGACTCATAAATAAATATTTAATTGAAACCACAGCTTTAATTTTTATATATGTATTGAAATCTTCTAGCTTTAAATCGCTTTTTCCGGTGCTTTTTTGCATGTTAAGCTGGATTAAATCCTGTATTCCCTTCATTGTATCGTCCTTATTTTGAACTAATAGAAAAAATCTTAGATAATCCTTATATGAGGTGCTTAATAAGTCCCTTTTTTTCCCAGATGTTTTTAAATCTGTATTTTCCCCTTCTTTGTTGCTGGTTTTTTCTATATTTCTCTTTAGACTAGTTGCCCAGTCTCTTTCTGTCTTGTAAAGTACTACCTCACGTCCTGATTTTAGCTCCTCTAAATCATGAATTGACTCCTTCATTGACCAGCTAAGGAGTATAAGGGTTCTTATAATGGGAATCCCAGTTCCTCCAGTATACCATCCAGCTACTGCTGCCGCTGTAGAAGTCGCTATGGCATTTTTTCCTTTACAGGTAAAGGCATGTATTGAGTTCAAGGGGAATCTTGTCAGAAGCATCTTAGAATCTGTTAATATTTGGTTAATTTTTTCAGATTTTCTTCCATTTAAGATGTACTCCACCTCTGATGCTTTGAAATATGAATCTTGGCTGGATTTTTCAATATGCCTTAGGTTATGCTCCCTAGAAGCTTCAGACACATAGCTTTTAAAGGTTCCGATTATATATTCGTTTATATAAATCTCATCTATTATATTTTCCAGGTCTATATTCTTTGTAATTAAATTCAGATTAGAAAGTGCTAACTCGCTAAATCCCTGACCTCTATCTTCAAGGAATTCTATATTCTGGATTCTTTTATCATCATCCACCTTCCAAAGAAATTGTATTCCGCTTTCTATAATATCTTTTTTAGGTCCTGTGATTGTAACAGAGGGAAGCATTGAATACTCCTTATCGCCTATTACAGCTGTATTATCTCCTTGATTTCCATTAACTTTTATCTTATCATTTGAACCCTTTTGTATGACTTTGCGGTTATCATACTGCTTATAATTGTTATCCCTTTCTTTAAGTAGGTAATCATACTGAATGTCATTATTATAGCTCTTTATTCTAGCAATGATGGAGCAGCCTAATCTTTTTAATTTTTTACTTTCAAGCTTCTTAGCTGTATTAGGGGATATTTCCTCAATTAAGTTTATTATACTGGAGCTATTTCTTCCATTTAGTACTTCTATATTTTCATTTAGCTCATTTTTTATTTTATTTAAGCTGTTTCCTTTACTCCCCTTTTCAGCATAGGAAATTTGCCTATCGTAATCCTCTGCTTGGGCTTTGAGGTCTTCCAATGCCTCTGTCATTATTTGACTTTGATTTTTACTTAGTTCATCCTTGTATTTTTCTAAGCTTAATCTTACAGCTTTGCTATTCTCAGCAAGCTCAACAATGGAATCTACAGCTTTTTTGTTTATAGTCTCGTATTCATCCATATCTTTAAGGATTTTTTCATATTTATCTTCTATGTTTTCATGGGCTGCTTCAATTTTCCTCTGAATTTTTCTTCTTTTCTCCCTTAGTTCTTCTTTTTTCTTTGCTGTTTTTGCTTTATCAATTTCTTTTTTTACATCCTTTAGAGAATTCTTTAAATCCTTATAATTTAATATTTCTTCTATATATTCATTAATGATGCTTCTAAATACCTTTTCATTAAACCCTCTGACATAGTAATCCATCTTTTCTCTTTTGTATGACCACATTATCTTTTTTTCGTATTCACCATAGATATTTTTATACACTTGTCTTTGAAATTTTTCTATGTTTTTCAGTTCCTTTTCAAAATCTATTCTCTTTTTATATGCCTCAGAGGTAGGTCCGGCTTTCTTTAATAGCTCCAATTTATTAATAAATTCCTTTCCAATCTCCTTTGGTCCTCTATATTTCATGTATTCAAGAATTTGCTGTCTTGTAACAGGATTTTCACAAAGGTTAAATATTGGCTTTACTTCGATGCTTTCAATTTTATAATCATATAAATTTAAATAATTGCTTATATTTTTATCATCTAATTCTTCTTTATCAATCATTAAGTTTTTGTTTAGGTAATCCTTTATTATTTCTTCTAGATGGACTTTATCATTTTGATTTAGTGCAAACAGTCCATACTTCTCCTTTAAGTCCATATTGTATCCCGCAAGGGCTGAACGAATAGAGGTTTCTAAAGCTCTTTTTATTTGAGGCTTTGCAGTATTTATTCTAGCCCCGTCTACTATTACTCCAGCCACAAGAACCATAGCCAGTAGTATAATGCTTAGGAATATAGTTATTGAGCCCTTTTGGCTTTCTTTTCTCACTCTTTGCCCCCACCCTTTTCTCCAAAAAAGCTCTCAATATTTTCTTTAATCTTATCCATGTTTTCCTTAAAGCTATCCAATATTTTATCTGTTTTTTCGTACTGCTTAAGGGTATCTGTTATGAAATCTGTGTTTCTAATGAACTCCAAGGGGTCATCTATTACGGACTTTGAATGTACATGGATATTATAGGTATTATCTATACCAAAGATTTTCAAAGAATTTCCCAATGGAATTTTGTATGAATCCCTTATTACAACGTTCAGCTCTTTATATATTATATAGTCCCTTATCCATATATCTACTTTATCTTTTCTATTCTCAAGCTCTCTTATATTTAGCTTTGAGATTTCACTTTCTAATAGATTTCTTTCCTTTAATTTATACAGGGTATATTTTTTTAAAGCCCTTATTTTATCACCTTCTAATGCACCTGTTATTCTCCAATATAGGTCATCACTTAGCAGCTTTTTTGAATCTTTTAATTCTCCAGATTCTAATTTAAGCTTCTCGCCCTGTGAAATCCTAGAAATATTCCCCCAGCTCGCTGCTCCTCTTTCTGCCACTTCGTTGGAAACAGCCTTAAGATAGGCATATTGGTACAGCAAAATGCTTATGTACAGCACTGCAGCAATGGCTAAAATTATTAAGGGTATGACTAATGAAGCCTCGACAGTCAGGCTTCCACCAGTTCTATATAGTTTTTTATATATCTTTTTCATAAATATACATCCCTATAGAGGGCAATATAAAACCCTCTTGTTTTCTTCTATGAGCCACTGCCTTCCTGCTGGATATTTTCTGGATTAAATTCATTCTCCTGACCTTCAATATTTCCCAGGATATTGCTTAGGAATCTAACTACTGTGTTTCTAAATATCAAGGCAAGTCCTACTAATACTGCAATAATCAACACTATTTCAACTGTTCCAAGCCCATCTTCTTCTTTTAAAAAGTCTCTAATAAGTTTCATCTTATACTTCCCATCCCCTCTAAGATTAATAAAATGTCCTAAGCTGTAATACAGCCGGTGTCAATACAATCAACAAGATTGCAATAAGCATAATCATCATTGGGAAAAGAAGCTTAGAGCTGGCTTCTTCCCCGAGCTTCTTGGCTTCGTTTTTACGAAGCTCCCAGCAATCACTTCCTTGAACTCTAAGTATGGTAATTAATTGAGCACTCCCTTTCCTCAAATTTTGTAGAATCACCGATACGAATTTTGAAATTTCGGGTGTTTTACATCTCCTTGCAAAATTTTCATATGCCTCTGACTCAGCTCTACCGCCCTTTATGTCTCTCCAAACAGATTCTAGCTCATGATATAGAGGTCTATCGCTTTTATTATCTGCAACTATTTTTTCCCATGCTCTTTGAACAGTCATTCCTGCATCAATTAACAAGGTCAGCTTGTTAAGGAAATCTGGAAAATCTATACGTATCATTCTATATTTAAGCTTAATTTTTTCATTTAAATCTCTATCTGGGCCATAGATAACTGCTGCAAGTATAGCTAGAGCTATAAAAATAAAGCTGTAGTCTAGTTCGTCTACTGCCGAGCCTATCAAACCTATTAAAATAAGAGCTATAAATAGGTATAGGATTTTATTTCCCCAGTGGATTTTCATATGCTTCTTAGCATTTTTTACATTATACAGCTCCGATAATCTGATATAGAGCTTTCTATCATATTTGGTGCTGTATCTATAATTTAGCTTCTCCATAATATATAATCCTACGGGAATAAGTGCTTTTAACGGATATTCTTTTTTATCTAATTGATAAATAATTTCTTCATATTTCCCCTTTGATAGCTTATAAATCACAAAAAGAGATATTGTAGCTGTTATAGAAAGATACAACATAGGTCACACCTCTATATCCATTATCTTTTTTGATATAAAATATGATACAGCTAAAAGCACTATTGCTATAGTCATCATGGCTCGTCCTAGTACTGTTGTAAAAACCGGCTGCATATAGTCCTTGGCACTGCTAGAGAGTACTAGGATTAAGAAAACTGGTATGATATTTAAAAGCTTCTGTTCAAATTTTTTCTGTGCCAATATTGTTTCGATATCTTGTTTTATGTGTATTTTATCGACGATCATATTGGAAGTGCTTTTTATTATTTCTACAATATTTCCACCAGTTCTTTTACATGTTATGAAAACATCAACAAAGCTGCTTACTTCTTCTAAACCTGCCCTCTTAGCAAAATCTGCAAGGACATCCTCTATGATTTCATTCATCTCTAATCTTCTTACAATATATTGAAACTCTCGAACTATGTAGGTATTAGTATCTGGATAAAGTATCAAGAGATCCTTTAAAGCTTCTTCAAATGCAATTTCAATGGATTTACCCGCTGATAATGATGTAGATAAGGCATATAATGCTTCTTTAAATTGAATAAGCAGCTCATTTTTTCTTTTTTTGATAATTTCTCTTTTTTTAATACTAGGATAAACAAGTGCTAGAGGTGTTAATAGTATTGAAATGATATGACTTTTATAAAAGATAAATCCCACTATGTAAACTACAAAGGCTGCAATTGATGTATAAAGAAGCTTTTCTTTTCTTCTCATGGAATACATTTCATAATCTATGGCTGCATCATTACTGGACATATTTTCAAATTCACTTTTCATGTTTATTTGTGCTTTATTTATCTTTCTATTTCTAGCTTTTTCTATGAGGAAGGATATTGTTAAAGCCATTAAAGCTGCTGAAATAACGATTAGAACTGCCTGCATCTAACTTCACCTCACTGCCTACTTGAAATGCCAGCCATCTTGAATTTTAGTGTATCTATCATCTTATTTTCGGTTCTTTCTAGATTGCCAATTATTCTTTTATCCTCATTTTCCCCCTTCTCTAGGAATTGGAAAAGTGGATTTAATTGTATTTCTCCGTCTTTATAATCCAATACCTCGGCAATTTCTAGAACTCTCCTAGATTTATCCCTTAGCCTGCCTAAGTGGATTATTATATCAATTGCCGATGCTATCTGATGTCTAATGGCATCTAGAGGAATAGCTGCTCCACTTAAGACCATAGTCTCTAGTCGTCTGAGCATATCCCTTGTAGAGTTAGCATGTCCTGTGGAGAGTGAGCCATCATGGCCTGTATTCATTGCTTGGAGCATGTCTAGTGCCTCAGCTCCTCTAACTTCTCCAACTATTATTCTGTCGGGCCTCATTCTCAAGGATGTTTTGATTAAATCCTTTATGGTTATTTCTCCTTTTCCCTCGGTATTTGAATCCCTTGTTTCCATTTTCACTATATTTGGAACACTCAACACTTGAAGCTCAGCAGAATCTTCTATTGTTATGATACGTTCATCCCAGGGAATATAGTTTGATAATGCGTTTAAAAATGTGGTTTTTCCAGAGCCTGTACCGCCAGAAATAAAAATGTTGTATTTTGCCTTTACCATCAAACGTAGAAGCTCTGCTGCTTCACTACTTAAGGCTTCACACTTAATTAGCTCATCAATTGTTAGGGGTTTTTGGGGGAATTTTCTTATGGTTAGTATGGGTCCATTGAGGGCTATAGGAGGCAAAACTGCACTAACCCTTGATCCATCGGGCAATCTAGCATCTACAGTTGGCGAGGATTCATTTATGGCTCTATTTACCTTTGCAACAATTGATTGTATAATATTCTCTAGCTGCTTTTCACTTTCAAAGGCAGCATCGAGCTTTGAAACTCTGCCTTCTCTTTCTATGAATATATTCTCAGGTCCATTAACCATAATTTCTGTAATGGTGTTATCTTCAATAAGGGGCTGAAGTATATCTAAGCGTCTCATGGAATTAAATATGACTTTAATGATTTTTTGTTTTTCTGTTACTGTCATGTAATGCTCATTTGATTTTTTAAAGACAATCTCTGTGATTACGCTTTCTATATCTTCATCTGTGGGGTCTTTTTTAAAGTCAATGCTTTCACTAACTATCTCTTTTATTTCTTTTATAAACCTAGTCTTTACACCGCCATCCATAATGCTTCTCCTTCATCCATAAATATTTCTGCATTTAATTAATCTATAGATAAACAATACTAAGATTTAAAATAAATTTTTATAGAAATAATGGATGCACCTACATTTTTCTATGAAAATTTATTTAGCCTTCAAGTTGTTTATCTTTAATAAATTAACCCCTTGTGCTAGTTCATGCCACCGGGGGTATTTGATATTTCCTTTTCGTTCATACTATGAACCTGTTTTTCTTATATTTTGTAGGTTAAA
>JANQEZ010000347.1 GCA_028278115.1 Clostridia bacterium | reverse complement strand
TTTAACCTACAAAATATAAGAAAAACAGGTTCATATAGAGATTCCAGTCAAAAGTTTAATTTATACACATCAAAAATCCCTAGAAACATCGGATATTTTAATATGTATAAATTAACATTTACTTCGGATTCTCTATAGCATGAGCGAAAAGGAAATATCAAATACCCCCGACTGAATGAACTAGCACAAGGGGTTATCTTATATATTTTTGAAAATTAAAATCCAAGTTTTAATGAAGGGTGGTTTATAATATGAGCCAAGATGTTGTACAGTCTGTAGATAGAGCCTTTGACATTATAGAAGCTTTAAGAGATGGGGAAGTAGGTCTTATAGATTTATCAAAAAAAGCTAGTCTAAATAAAAGTACAGTTCATAGACTTTTAAGCACTTTGATTTATAGAGGCTACGTTAATCAGAATCCTGAAAATAACAAGTATAAGTTGACTTTGAAGTTCCTGCAAATCGGCAGTAATGTTTTAAACAGTTTAGACATTGTAGATATTGCAAAGCCTCATATTAGGAAGCTTGCAAAGCAAGCAAATGAAGTCGTTCACTTAGTTTTAATAGAGAAGGATGAAGTTGTTTATATTGATAAAATCGAATCTAATAATACCATCAGAATGCATTCCTTTATTGGCAAAAGAATTCCTATATATTGTACTGCCGTAGGCAAAGCCTATATGTCCTGCTTGTCTCAGGATGAATTTTCACAGCTTTGGGATAGCTTTGAGGATAAACTAATAAAGTTTACTCACAACACCATCGTTTCTAAGGATAATATGTCAGCAGAAATAATTAATATAAAGGATAATGGATTTTCAGTAGATAATGAAGAAAATGAAGAAGGCGTAATATGTGTTGCTGCCCCGATATTTAGCTTTGACAAAAGGGTTAAATATGCTATAAGTATTTCTACCCCCCAAATGAGGATTGACGAAAATAAAATAAAAACCTTTGGCGGCTTGGTCAAGGAGACTGCTAAAGAAATTTCTAAGGACCTTGGATATAATTTTTAATATCTAGGTCTTTTTTTTATGCTTTTTTTAATTTGCTCTTGTAAAAATAATCTTTTAGTTTTATAATTTAACCATAGGTTCAAATTATAAAACCGAGTTTCATTATACGAAACTGATTTCAAGGAGGAAGTTCCATGAAAAGGCATGAGATAATTAAACGCATTGAAAATACTGGAATCGTCGCTGTCATTAGAGCTGAAAATACCGAAAAGGCTATAAATATTTCAAAGGCATGTATGAAGGGTGGAATAGATTCAATTGAGATCACCTTCACCGTTCCAGGAGCACATAAGGTGATTGAAGACTTAGTGAGTGAATTTGGAGATAAGCTTTTAGTTGGGGCAGGCACCGTTCTTGACAGCGAAACAGCAAGAATTGCTATACTTGCAGGTGCAAAGTATATCGTTAGTGCAGCCTTTAACCTAGAAACAGCAAAACTATGCAATAGATATCAAATCCCTTACATGCCTGGATGCATGACTATAACAGAAATGATAAGGGCTATGGAGGCTGGAGCCGACGTTATTAAGGTATTCCCCGGGAGCAGCTTCGGACCCTCATTTATAAAGGCTGTTAAAGGACCTCTCCCTCAGGCTATTTTAATGCCAACAGGAGGAGTCAGCTTAGAAAATGTAGATCAGTGGATTAAAAACGGCTGCATTGCTGTTGGAGCAGGCGGGGCCTTAACTAAGGGCTCAATGGATGATATAACTGAAACTGCTAAGAAATTTGTTCAAAAAATTAAAGAAGCCAGAGACTGCTAAATCTTAAAGAATACAAATAATTGAGGAAATTGTATAGATGTGTGACCCAGAAGTTTTAAATTCAATGTTTTGCTGTGAGCTGTTAGCTGTTAGCCAAATTAAGCATTTTAGTTTTGGTCTGCGAAATATTTTTAAAAAAGGTTAAGCTTTAGGGTCACACATCTATATAAGAATAAACATAAAGATTATTAAATGGAGGTTTTTTCATGAAAAAGGTTATTACTATGGGTGAAATAATGCTTAGACTTTCCACTCCTAGATATGAAAGATTTAATCAAGCTAGTTCCTTCGACGTTGTATACGGTGGTGGAGAAGCTAATGTTGCTGTGTCCTTGGCCAATTACGGTCTAGAGCCATATTTTGTTACAAAATTGCCGGAAAACCCAATGGGAGATAGTGCTATTAACCATTTAAGAAGGTTTGGAGTAAATACTGAGTACATAGCCAGAGGTGGTAATCGAGTTGGCATTTACTTTTTAGAAACAGGTGCTTCTATGAGGCCTTCAAAGGTTGTGTATGACAGAGCCAATTCTGCTATAGCCCAGTCGGATATCTCAGATTTTGATTTTGATGAAATATTTAAAGATGCCCACTGGTTTCATTTTTCTGGAATAACACCTGCCATAAGCCATAAGGCCGCTGTTGTTACTGAAGAAGCATTAAAGGCGGCTAAGAGGCATAATGTTACTGTATCAGTAGATTTAAACTATAGAAAGAAGCTGTGGACTCCAGAAAAAGCAAAGGAAGTTATGACAAAGCTAATGGAGTATGTTGATGTTTGCATTGGAAACGAAGAAGATGCTGAAAAGGTCTTAGGGTTTAAGCCTGGAAATACCGATGTTACTACTGGAGAGCTTGAGCTTGATGGATATAAAAGCATTTTTAAACAAATGAAGGATGAGTTTGATTTCAAATATGTGGTTACTACCCTAAGGGAAAGCTATTCTGCATCTGACAATGGTTGGTCAGCACTAATATATGATGGAAATGAATTTTATCACTCAAAGAAATATGATATTAGAATAGTTGACAGAGTTGGTGGAGGTGATTCCTTTGCCGGAGGGCTGATTTATTCCCTTGTGGAGGGTAAGGATTTTAAAGCTTCATTGGAATTTGCTGTTGCAGCCTCTGCATTAAAGCATACTATACATGGAGACTTTAACTTAGTTACTGCTGATGAGGTTGAAGCCTTAGTAAATGGCGATGCGTCAGGTAGAGTTCAAAGATAACTATATAGATGTGTGTCCCTAAAACTTAACCTTTTTTTGAAATATTTCTTAGCCAAAACTACAATGACTATTTGGCTGACAGCTAACAGCAAAAATATTAAAAATAAAATTTTTTAATCACAGCTCTATAGTTTATTTAATTGGCTAGTTTCTTTATTTCATATAAATCCTCATATTCCAAATATAAAAAACTGCTTAAATTTCCAGCAGTTTTTTATATTTTCTAAATATTTATACATAAAATACAGTACTATACTATTTTAATGCATAGCTTCCAAGGGCTAATGCTCCGCATATGCCTGCGTCATCACCTAGACCCGGATATGTAATGTAATTTTCTATATCATTAATTATTTCTTCTTTATCGACGTATCCATTTAATATCTTTACTACGTTTTCCCTTATAAGTGGGAAAAGATGCCTTTGCTTCATAACCCCACCACCCATGACTATCTTTTTAGGTGAAAGTACTAAGATATAGTTTACTAAAGCCTGAGCTAGGTAGAATGCTTCTAAGCTCCATGCTTCATGGCTTTCTTCTAGATCATATGCCTTTATACCCCAACGTTCTTCTATAGCTGGTCCACAGGCCATTCCTTCTAGGCAATCCTTGTGATATGGGCATTTACCTTCATATGTATCACCTGGATATCTCTTAATCATAATATGTCCCATTTCCGGATGCATCAGTCCATGAACCATATTACCCTCAGTCACTGCACCAGCACCAATGCCAGTCCCTACAGTGATATAAAGGCAACTGTCTAGCCCCTTTGCATTACCCCATCTTAGCTCACCTAGAGCAGCCGCATTAACATCGGTATCGAATATAATTGGAAGGCTGAAATGCTTTTTTAATTTTCCAACAATATTATAGTTCCTCCAAGCTACTTTTGGTGTAGATGTTATATAACCATATTTACTACTATTCAAATCTAAATCTATCGGTCCAAAACAACCTATACCCAAAGCATCAAATTTATAGTTCTTAAAAAAATCAATAGCTTTCTCCATTGTTTCCTCAGGAGTGGTTGTTGGTATCACTATTCTTTCAAATATATTTCCCAAATCATCACCTATAGCACAAATAAATTTTGTGCCCCCTGCTTCAATTGCTGCTAACCTCATAATATGCACACCTTTCTTAAAGTTAATCATTTAAGTGCTTTTCACAATAACCCTATTCAATGATTATATAGTCTTAGAATCTAATCTATTAAGGTTATATCACAATTATCTGAATTATACAACGCTTTTTTATAAGGCTTTAGCAGAGGACAGTTCACATATCCACCTTTAATATCTCTAAGCCATAAAGCTGCAGGATCAATAATTGACTCCCCTGTAGGCCAGGTGACTTTATAATTATCAAGATAAAATCCTTTTACTCCTTCAGCAACAAGGGCTGCAGCAGCTACACGAGCCTTAGGACTTCGATTAGAAAATTGTGCACTTAACCAATCTCTATACTGCTGTGGGTCAGAAAAATCACGATCATAGATGAGGTGAACATCTCTAAGCACTATATTTTCTAGATAGGCACCAGCTTCAGCAGTTAACATAATTTTTCCTCTTGTTCTTGCTATAAGATTTGAAATTTGAATATTTCTAATGGCTCCCAGCTTTGAATCATCACTTCGCCTTCTAAGGTCGAGATGAATTGGTATACCTAGACCAACAGTCTCAGTACCATGGGTATCACAAACAATATTGGAAATCGTAATATCCTCCATATGACCGCCTTCTAGAGCATAGACACCAATTGGTCTTGTGCTTTTATATATGACGCTATTGCTAAAGGTAATTTGTCTCATGTCATAAAAGGACTCAGCAGCACCTAGCTTAAACCCTACACAATTAGAGCGTAATAAACAGTTTGTTACGGTAATACCCTCACAAGCCGATGCATCCGGTGTAGTTTTAAGAACAATAGCATCATCCCCTGCCTCAATATGGCAATCGCTAATGATGACATTTTTACAGCCATTGACATCCAATGCGTCTGTATTTGGTCCAAGAATATGATTTTTTATTTCTAGGCCCCTTATTTTAACATTTACACATTGATTTAAATGCACTGTCCAGCCTGGCGAATCAATAATGCTAAAATCAATCAATTTTATATTTTCACATCTATTCAGCTCAAACAGCGGACTTATTCTCTGTTGTTTTTCCTTATACCAACCTCTAGAATCAGGCTTATCCTTCCAAAATTTAGGTCCTTGTCCATTAACTACTCCATGTCCCGATATAACTATGTTCTTTTGGTCATTAGCGATAAATAAATGATAGGGCTGACGGTCTTTATTATGTCCATGAACCATTTTATCATAATGTGACAAATCTGGTGAAGCTAACAATTCTGCCCCAAGTGCCAGTTCTAGATGCACATTAGAAAGCAGATAAATATTGGAAATAAGATATTGTCCCGATGGCACATATACTGTTCCTCCTTGTTGCTTTGAAGCTTTATTTACAGCTTCTTGAAAGGCTTTTGTATCTAAAGCTTTGCCATCGCCTTTGGCACCAAAATCTCTTACATTAAACATAGTATCCCTCCAAATATAGTTAATCTCCACTTTATTTTTTTCAATAACACACCTTATTTAATAAAAAGAGCTACCCAACTTTGAGTAGCTCTTTTTCCGGCTCAGTTACTAACACTCTAGTACTTCCAATCCAACGCCATCACGACACTCTTTCCATAGCTTACAATGTGATAATACTACTCCATATGGGACTTACTACTATAATATCACAATAAATTTAGACCCTTATAGCTTCCTTGTCGGCTATTACAGCCTAGATTCCAATTCTTCGACTAAGGTTAATAATTCCTCTGGTCTACGAATTATGAAATCTGGTTTTTGGTCTTCATCTTCTGGAATACGAGGATATCTAGGCGACCAATCATAAAAAACGCTTATAATCCCCATCTGATTAGCTCCCTTAATATCTCTTTTGAGGTTATTTCCTACCATTATAATTCTTCCAATATCAGCTTCACTTAAATTAAGTGCTCCAATAGCCGCCTTAAACATACTTGGATGAGGCTTCTTCTGTTTAATCGTTTCAGAATAAATCATAGTTGTAAAGTAATCATATATATCATTTTGTTTGAATATATTTTTAAATGATTGTGCCAGCCCATCTGCAACAAGTGCTAAGGTGTATCCTTGTTCATACAAGCTCTTTACCACTTCCACCATTCCGGGAATAGGGTCTGCTTTTAGTACAACATCTTCATCATCTCTAATTTCTGTTCCTTCGTCTATAATTGTATCTCCACTATCTATAAAAATAATTAGCTTTTTATTATTCACTCTCTTATACCTCCAAGCTCCCTACAAAATATTATCTTCAAAAATTCTCTATTTTTTGTAAATTGTAATCTGCTTCATTTTTAATGTTCTCAAGGACCTCAATGAGAAATAGCATTGCCAGTGCCTGACCATAGGGCATTGGCTCTATTGGAATATCTTTATAAAACTGTAAAGTTTCTCGTCCCATAGGTGTTCCATATGACACTTGATTTATAACACCTTCTTCATCTATTAAATTCAAAATAGCTGGTAAAGCCTTGAGGGCTGTTTCTAAATATTTTTCAGGTATGATGCCCATATGAACACCCTTTAATATACCATATCCAAAACCACAGGTTGCACTTGCCTCTGTATACGAGGTTTCATCATCTAACAGAGTATGCCACATACCGTCCTTTCCTTGTACCTCTTTAAGCCTATCAACCTGCATGATTAATGTTTCAATTAAATATCTTTTATAGCTCTCATCAAGCTCTAACATATCTAATAATTCGGGTATAGCTATAGTTACCCAACAGTTTCCACGCCCCCAGAGTGCATTTGCAAAATTATGGTTCCCGTTAAATGTCCATCCATGAAACCATAATCCGGTTTTTCTATCCACTAGATATTTGATATGAAGTAAGAACTGATACTTAGCTTCTTCAATATATTCTTTTTTCCCCAATATTTGGCCCATTTTTGCTAGAAACAGCACTGTCATAAATAAAGTGTCGTCCCATAGCTCTTCGTCATTTAATGTATCGGAGGTTATATGCTGAAAACCACCTTCTTTTGTTCTTGGAAGCTCCTTCATAATCCATTCAGACCATTCAAGACATTTGTCCAAATACTTGATTTCTTTTGATTCTTCATATATAAAGGCTAATGGCAGCATTGGTGCCACTGTATTTATATTTTTTGAAGGCAGACCTTCCTTAAATCTTTCCTCATAATAGTCAATAAGTTCTTGATAATATCTTTTAGCACCCGTATGCTTATAAAGCTTCCAAAATCCAAATAAACCAACACCTTGAGTCCATTCCCAAAATCTATATTTTTTAATATCATCGCCGGCCAAATTATTACTTTCCATATTTTTCAAAAACCTAACATCGTCCTGATATAACACGTGACGAAATGAACATGCTAATTTTTCAATATTTTCTAGTAATTGAATCTTCATTTTTTTGCTCCTTCTCATTTTATTAATCATTTAACCCAATAATAAGCTATTCTGAAATCAAATACTACTTGTATTTTGCTTTTTCTAAAACAAACATGTGCATATTTTATCTTAGTTTTTTATAAAGTTAATCATTTTACATAATATGTTTGTCAATCATTATATTACCAATAAAACCTATTATCATTTTATAAAGATAAAGGCTTTTAAACCTTAATTGACTTTTCAAAGAAAACAATTCTACCTAAGCAAAATTTATGATTTTTTTAGCTTTTTCATTAATTTTCTTTGCATTATTTGACATAACAATTATAATAGTAAGTAAGAATGCAAAAGGCATGTTGCTATAAAGGGGGATTATATGGAGAAAATTATTTTATATGATGAGGCATTTGAGTATGAATTTGGAGAGAAGGGTACTGACTTTTATTTCCATATAGATTATGCAACTCGTTACTCTGAGCTTAACATGGATTTTCCTCATTACCACCAATTTTATGAGATATATGTACTATTAAATGGTACAAGCACACATCTTATCGAGGGTGAAGCATTTGAACTTAGACCCCTTGATATTGTGGCCTTAAATAAGCTCAGGCTTCATAAAACAGCATATCACAAAGGTGAAACTTGCCAAAGAATTATATTGAATTTTTCCTATGAAGCCTTTTCAAAATACTTCCCTTTAGCAGTTCAATCATATAGTAGCTTATTTTTAGAAGCTCAGCCTATCTATAGGTTTGATGACCATGTCAAAGAAAATCTGGTTAATTCCTTGAATAAAATATTCAAGCTTTCAAAGTCTATTTCTCAAATTAATGAACTATTTATAGCAAATAGTTTTTTCGAGTTTCTCAATCTTATATATATAAATAAAGATAGTAATCGCTATACAAAGAATCCACTATCCAATTCAGCGGACCAAAAAATGTACATGATCGCATCCTATATCCATAACCATTTCTCTGAAGATATTGGATTAGAAATGCTGTCAAATCACTTTTACTTAAATCCCCAATACTTATCTAGGCAGTTCAAGAAAACAACAGGCTTCACAGTCACTCAATATATACAAGAAACTCGTATTAAAAACGCCCAGGTACTCTTACTTGATACTAATTTAAAGGTAACTACTATTGCCAGCAGTTGTGGCTTTGGCAGTTTATCTCAATTCAATCGAGTCTTTAAAAAAATTTGCAAAATATCTCCAACTAATTTTAGAAAAAGTCAAAGCTTTGCCACCTTGGGAGAAAATTTCTAGCTTTACAATTGGAAAAATTTAGCTTAACCTAGATTTTTATAATCCCGAATCATCATTTTACTAGGAGAGATTACAATGGACACTACAGCAATTACTTTATCAAAGAACATAATTTTAGAGGATTTACATAGACATTTACGAATTGATTTTGAAGTTCCAGAAAAAGTTACTATGTTAACCTTTAACTTTTCTAGAACTTCACCAATCCATAACTGGATAAACTACATGATTTATGATACAGAAGGATATCGGGGCTGGAGCGATAGAAAACAAAGCAAAGTTATTTTAAAAGAAGACTATGCCACCCCCGGTTATATTCCTAAGCCAATTAAAAAAGGAAGGTGGCATATCATACTGGATGTTGCAAGGCTGGCTTCAACCTGTCAATTAAATATTGATATAACTTATACCTTTGAGTCAAAAAAATGGTATAAGGGTGATATGCATACCCACACAAATCATAGTGATGGTTTATTTAGTATTGAAAAGGCTGTCAATTACGCTAAAGACACAGGATTAGACTTTATTGCCCTTACCGACCACAACACCTATTCTCAGAATTATTTAATGCCAGCATATGAAGATTTTACTCTTTTACCTGGAGTTGAGTTGACAACCTCTAAAGGTCATGTTAACTTCATTGGGCTTAATGAATGCTTTAAAGCCTTTAGATACGACAGCTTTGAAAGCTTACAAGCTATGTTTGAGGAGGGTTATTCAAAGGGGGCATTTATATCAATAAACCATCCCTTTATAGGAGATAAATGGAGATGGGGCTTTGAAGACCTTAAGTTTCACAGCATTGAAATATGGAATGGAACGCCCCTTTCAAGGAATCTTAGTGCTCTAAAGTGGTGGCAGGATATGCTGAGTACAGGCCATAAAATCACTGGAACAGGTGGCAGCGATATTCACGAGCATGGAAAACAGCGTTGGTACGGTCAGGGTATGACATACATCCAAGCATTATCCAACAATAGACGCCATCTTCACCAAGGCCTTTTAAGGGGTAGAGTTTGTGTAGCCTCTCATCCCCTTGCATCTCAGGTATTTTTTACAATCGACACCTTTGAAATTGGCGATACAATAATTATAACTGACCCAAGTAAGGCTGTTAATCTAATGTGTGAGCTATACCTATTAACGGATTGTCGTTTAAAGGTATATGGTAGTAATGGACTAATCCATAAGGTGGACCTAGATAGCAATACAGCCCACTATGATATTTCACTGCCATCTACCAGTCTATTCTATCGTTTAGAATTATGGCGTACTGACGAAAATGGAGAAGAATCTTTTCCATTTTTTACAAACCCAATTTATTTAGAGCACTGTTAATTATAGAGCTTTGAAGCAGCAGAGTCTAGATGTTTTGCCCCTATAGATTATGAATATCTTTCCATGATAAGCTCTGCCAATAAAGTACAGGACCATCCGTAATCCCTAATATTTTGATATCTCATCCTTGGGTCATAGGGCTCTATTGCTTTGCCCTTTCTATAAAGCTTTTTTGGTGAATTATTATTGCCGCTGTCATAAAATTCATAAATGGTGCCATCCTGCTGATACCAATACACTAAAATCTCTATGGTTTTTCTTTGAATATCATCGGCTAATTCATGATATCCATATTTCTCAAGACCCTTCATAATCATATAGTTGTAATTTATCCATACCGGTCCTCTCCACATGTCTGTTCCATATAAATCGTCTGAAACTGCAATGCTGGGTATAGGGAATTCGGTGCCAAATTCTCTAGGATTCATCAAATGCTGAACCAGCTCCTTTGCCCGTTCCTCTGAACACACCCCAGCAAAAAGCGGTAAAAATGAAGATACTGCCTTTACTTTTCTAAGTTGATTATTTTCAAGGTTTAAGTCATAATACATTTTATCTTTTTCATCCCAAAGCAGCTCATTGATTTTTTCACTTATGGACTGATATAGTCCATTCCAATACTCTATATCCTCAGTTTTTCCAATTTCCTTTGCAATTAGTGACATGTATTTTGCTTCATTTGCCATAAAACAGCTAAAATCAATACACTTCATTAGCTTAACATCGTCAAATCTAGGTGAATTGTCCATACCGCACTCATCACAACGACAATGTACACTATCCACCTCAACATACCATTCAAATAAATGGTTTCCACTACTATCCCTATGCTTTATATTCCACTGCAAATAAGCCTTCAATGCTTCATATGCTTCCTCTAGCAGCCATATATCCTGATATTTTTCATAAAGATGATGAATTCCCCATGCGATAACAGGGGGCTGGGTAACCTTAGAAGCTTCTTTATGGGGCATGGCAGTGTGTGGAATAAAACCATTTTTATGTTGTGTATCAAATATAGCAAGTATACTGTCATAGGCTAACTCTTTATCAATAAAACGATTACCAAAGGAATGAAATACAGAGTCCCATAACCATAGCTGCTTATGCGGGAATCTATCGGGTGTCGTATATCTTCTTTTAAATTTCCCCTCGGGAGTATATACCTGGGATTTCATTACGGAAAAGCATTTTGACAGGGTTCTTTCCGTCTCATCATCCATATCCTTTGGAATAGGAATCCCATTATAAAAGTCGATTTTTTCCTCTATCAGCTCTTGGCATTTAGAGTCAAGCTTTCTATCATTTGCTATCTCTAAAGCTTTTGACAATACCTTCTCTTTATCCTCAAGGCCATAGGTTAAAATAGCATAACGTTTCTTTCCAATCACTTTGTCGATTAGTATAGTTGTCTCTCCCTTACCTACCTGTGTCAATACCCTAGATACATACTGTCCATTATCAAATCGGCTTTTATCAATTGCTTCACAATCAACATTACCTTCACAAATGATAACGGGTTCTACCTCTAAAGGCATAATGGCAATAATGGTTGTTTGATTATAGAAGATAAAGGTAAGTGTATCCTCAATTCTTCCCTCTCCTATTTTAACCTGTGCTTTAATTAAGTCGGAGGAAACAACCTCAAACTCTACATCCCTTAGCCTTTCTGGCGAAGCATAAAAAAGCCTTCTAACTTTAGTATTGAGCTGGACACCTATTCTATCGGAAAGCAATGTGGTCACAAGGCTGTTTGTAAACTCATTTACTCCATTTAATCCCGAGTATGTGAACAAGCACCCTTGGCCCCATATATTTGGCAATTTCAAGGTATATTCCTCCTTTTAATTTTATACATAGAAATAAAAGATTGTCTATTAAACACCTGAATAGGCTGAAAAACCTCCATCAACCGGTATAACTACACCGTTAACAAAGCCGGAAGCTTTATCATTTACCAGCCACAATAAAGTACCCAGTAATTCTTCTGGCTTTCCAAATCTATTCATGGGGGTTTGATTTAATATTTTATTGGCTCTGGGGGTGTAAGAGCCGTCTTCTGCTAAAAGCAATCCTCTATTTTGTTCTGTTAAAAAAAATCCTGGGGCTATGGCATTAACTCTAATATTTACCTTAGACATATGAACTGCTAACCATTTAGTAAAATTACTTACTGCTGCCTTAGCACCGCTGTATGCAGGAATTTTGGTTAATGGAGTAAAGGCATTCATAGAAGATATATTTATGATAGTGGCGTTATTACAATCCATCATATCCTTAGCGAATACCTGGGAAGGTAAAAGTGTTCCTAAAAAATTTAAATTGAATACAAACTCTATGCCTTTTGGGTCTAAGTCAAAAAAAGTAGTCAACCCTTCATTAGCCTGCAGGTCTTCTCTACATAAATACTCTTTTGTTGTTGTACCCTTGGGATGATTTCCCCCAGCACCATTTATTAAAATATTGACTTTACCAAATACCTCGTTAACAGCTTCCTTTGC
>JANQEZ010000134.1 GCA_028278115.1 Clostridia bacterium | reverse complement strand
CCTTATAAAACTTTTATTGATTTTTATTTTGTGTCTAGTATAGTCTAGATATAATACAGATGTAGTTTTATAAGTGGGTTATATTTAGAATCTAATCTTTTTTGCCTTTTCTACTATTTTCATATAAATATCTACCAGATATGGTTCCCCTGAGTATTCATTTAGCCTATCTACTTCAACCCATCTAACGTCACTTGTTTCGTCTTCATTAATAGTCAATTTATCATTTTCGTCTGCTATTAATATATAGGATGTATTTAAATGTAGGTGTGATGATACGTACTTTCCTCTTTTTATATGCCCGTAGACGGGTATGATATCAACAGAGGCTAAGTCATGGGTGAGGGGTATTATATTGATAAGTCCAGTCTCTTCTTTTGCTTCCTTGAGTGCTACTTTAAGCATATCCTCATCACCGTCGGCATGACCGCCGGTCCACGCCCAGGTTTTATATATATTATGGTGGATCATAAGGATTTTATCTAATGCTTCATTTATAATTAAGCCCGAGCTTGTCATATGGGCGATTTCGTTTTCCCTGGTCAATATATTTTCATAAAAATGCTCTATGTAGTTTAAGATGACCTTCTTATCATTTTCTTCTTGCTCGTTGCTTGGTCTATATTTTAATATACTTTCTCTAAAATTCATGGCTTCAGCTCCTCTCATAGCAATACTTGTCTAATATATGAGTATATTTATAAAATAACTCCTTTAGCAGTTATCTTCTATTTGCTTTTTTAGAAGCTCAGTTTGTTTTTGTAATATCTCAAGCTGCATTTGAAGCTGCTCATTCTGCTTTTCTTTCTGTATCAATGCTTGCTGCAGTTGTTCTTGAGCACTTACTGCTTCTATTGTTTGACCAACTAATTGAAGAAAGTTTCCTAAGGAGTTTTGCTCATTGACATCGAGTTTATTTGCGATTCCTACTCCTAAAATAGCCGCTATTATGGCAAAGTCATCTGGAGGAATGTTAAAAAAAGACATTGATAATCTCCTCCTGCTGTAGTTTTTATAGTTTATTATACTCCTTTTATTATGCAGGTGTGCTTGAAAGATTATATGTCATTGTGAAGGGGTCATTATATATAGGGAAAAAAGCCTCTAGTTCCAGCTAAATACTTTGGATAGAAACTCCTTTAACTCCTTTGTCTTTGGCTTTTCTATGATTGAAACGTCTCCATGCTCTATTATTTTACCATTATCTATATATACTATATAGTCAGCAACCCCTTTTACAAATCCAATTTCATGGGTTACTATGATAAAATCCTTTTTTTCATCTCTGAGCTTTAAGATGGTTTCAAGCACTTCGTATGTTAGGATTGGGTCAAGTGAACTTGTGGGCTCATCAAAGAAGAGTACAGAGGGATCTATTGCAAGGGACCGTACAATTGACACACGCTGAGATTGTCCTCCGCTTAATTGCTCAGGCTTTTTATTTATATGCCCATCAAGTCCAAACTGCTTAAGAAGCTTCATTGCTTTATCTTTTGCATCCTCTGCTAATATCCTGTGGACTTTTTCAAGTATTATGGTGATATTTTCTAAAACCGTTAAATGGGAAAATAGATTATGGGACTGGAATACAAATCCACATTTTTTATGGAGCTTTTCCCTTTCTGTTCTCAGGTCTATATTATTAATGTTTATATTTCCCCATGTAATATCTTCAAGACCCGCAATCATTCGGAGCAACGTGGATTTTCCCCTGCCGCTGGGTCCGATAACTCCGATAATACTACTATCTTCTAGGGTTAAGCTTACATCGTCTAGAACTGTTTTATCTCCATACTTTTTTCCTACTCTATCTAATACTAATTTCATTATATCACCCTCAGCTTCTTTTCTAGGTATTTGATTAAAATTGAAAGGGGTATTGTAATAATTAAATATCCAGTTGCTAAGACAATATAGCCCTCAATATATGCAAAGGTATTGGCATTTATTCCCATAATGGTATTGAAGAATTCGTCCACTGCCATGTATGAAAGTAGGGCTGTACTCTTTATAAGAAGTGCAAGCTGGCCTGTAAGTGGAGGTAGTATACTTTTAAAAACTTGAGGCAATATTATATGTCTATATGTTTGGTATCTACTGAAGCCAAAGACCTTAGCGGCCTGCCATTGTCCCAAAGGAATACTCTCTATTCCACCACGGTATATTTCTGAAATATATGATGAGTTATAAAATGTCAAGATTATAATTGCCGATGTAAATCTATCATTGATATAAAAGGCCTGTCCAACTATATAATAGAGAATAACTACTAGTACCAACAGGGGTGAGCCAAACATAACTTCTGTAAAGGTTTTTCCTATGTATCTAATGGTGCTGGTTTTAGATTTCTTCATAAAGTATAGTGCTAGTCCAAATATCAAGCTAAAAAATAGTGCTACTATACTCATAACCAAGGTCAAAATCCAGCCTTCAAGGATAACCGATGTATATTTTGATAGGCTTGACCAATCGTAGGAATATCTAAAACGTATACCTACAAATATAATAAGCATTCCATAGAATAATACAGTCATCAATAGGCTAATCAGCTTTGATTCTTTCTTCATTTTATCACCTACTATTTCACAAAAATTATGTCATGCACAGCCAATAAAGACCCATAACTTCAAAGGGTTATAGGCTTTTTTAGGATGATTACTATGCAATTTCATCATTTATTATTTGCTTTATTTTAGAAGAAAAATTCTAAACCAAATTCCTCAAATTCTTTAATTTTATCTTCTAAATGATCTTTTCTAATCCTATCATAGGTTCCGTCTTCCTTTGCTGTTTTAATGAATTCATTAAGCCTTGTCCTTAGTTCATCTTCACCTTTTCTCATTGCAATACCCCAGCCCTTTGTATTTGGCAGGGGCTTTAAGATAGCCCTTGTTGAATCAGGATAATTTTTATTATGACGAATAATTGAAAGGGGATCATAGATAAATGCATCGCCCTTTCCCTGGGAAACCTCCAGTACTGCCGTTGCTTCTTCTTCAACGTTTTTGATCTGTGCCTTCGGTGCATTTGCTTGGGCCCACAGTGCTCCAATAGTACCTGTTTTGGATACTATTATTACATCCTCATTATTTAAATCTTCATGGGTTTCTACCTTTGAATCCTTATGTACCAGCATCATAAGCTGACTTGTAGTATATGGGTCTGAAAAATCAACCTTTTTCTCTCTCTCCTCTGTGATTGTCATTGATGAGATTATAATATCAATTTCTCCACTTTCCAGTGCTGGAATCAAACTTGGATAAGGTGTATCTACAATCTCAACTTCTTTATTTAAGTATTTACCAAGGGCCTTTGTAAGCTCTACGCTGGCTCCCATAGGATTGCCATTTTCATCCTTAGTTTCAAATGGTGGGTACTTTAGCTCCATACCAACTTTAATAGTCGAATTTTCTAGAACATTTTGAGGCCTTTGTGTGCATCCGACAAAGGTTAATATTGCTGCTATGATTAATATTATACTAATTTTTTTCATGTTCTTCCTCCAAATTCACATAATTTCTTTTCAAATCCCTTTTTCTAATACCTCAATTAATTTTCAAAAAATACAATGAATGCTTCTACATTTTTTTCTTTGGAAATATTAAATTATAAAAGCTTATATCCATATTATATCTTATACCCCTTGCTTCATAATTTACTCACAAGAGTTTAGCTTGGCTTTTACTAATCATAAAGAGTCCATATACTCCACTTATATGTTTATTATGGACTCTTTCAGTAAGTAAAGAAATCTTTATATAGGTCAAAGGACTTCCCCTTAGGCAAACCTCTGTGTTCTTTTTCCTAGATAGGTGTTTTATAAGGTATAAAACCATGATTTTTTAGAAAATAAGAAAATCCCTTTATTCGATATCAATACTCTTTAACTCTTTTTCTTCGTCTTTCTTTTTATCTGACTTTGCTTCTTTGATATAGTCCCCGGTGGCTTCATTTACAGCCTTTACAAAGTCTTTATAGTGTTTTTTAGCTCCACTGTCGGAAACTACTGGAATTAAGTCCAGTAGTTCGTCTACTATTTTAAGCTTTAAAACCATTAGGTCCTTTAGTAATTTTTTATTCATCCTCATCACATCCAAAGTATATGTTTAATCTTTCATCTTCAAATTTAGCTCCTTTGATAGATAAACTCATAAGCACACGTGGAAGTATTATATTTCTTTTTATATTTCCAGCTCTGATAATTACCTCGTCACCTTTTTGGTTTAGAGACAAATCTTCTTTATTTAAAAATGGCATATAGATTGTATATATATATTCATCATCAACCTTTTCAACTTTTTGAATTCTATTGCTGTGTTTAATATCTACTGCCATGTCATTTTTAAATATAGCTTCTCCCATTTTCGTCAGCATATCAAGACCTACAACTTCTTTATCGAATAAAGGAGCTATATAAATAGGTATTGGAAAAAATATTTCCCTAATAGTTTTCAGGTGCTTTTTATGAATTGTTTTCCAGGTATCAAGATAACTATCATTGATTTCATCTGTGATTACTCTATTTGCCACTATGGCATCTACGTTAAAGTCATATATATTCATGTAGGTAAAGCTTCTCTGGGCTTCCTTTATAACCATCTTTTCTGGGTTTACTACAATACGTATACTTGTGATTTCCCTATTTGAAAATATATTTCTCATTTCATCCAGTTTTTTATAAATAGTTTCAATTTCACCCATTACAGAATCCTCCGGCATCGGTATTCCCAGTAGAGGCTGGGCTATGGGCTTAAAAACCTTAAGTGCCTTGCGTTTAATAGGGAATAGTTTATCCATCCACCATCTAAGCATGTCTGGAAAGCTAAGAAGCTTTAAGGTTTCTCCAGTAGGTGCACAGTCTATGATAATTACATCATAGGTCTTGTTTTCATAATAGTCTAAAATTCTAAGCAGACTCAAAAGGTCCTCCATACCAGGAAAAATCGTTAATTCCTCCGTTGTTATATCCTTTACAGCTTTTGATGTGAAAAGTGCTGTAAGATAATCCTGTACCTTTTTCCATCCCTTTTCCATCTCATGGATTGAGCTTATCTCCTGTGCCCACATATTTTTCATAATCTCTTTTGCCTCTGAATCCAAGGGTATGTTAAAGGCATCTCCTAGACTATGGGCTGGATCGGTACTAATTACTAAGGTTTTCTTGCCCCTCTTTGCACTTTTTATTGCTGTAGCTGCAGCAACACTTGTCTTTCCTACTCCGCCTTTACCCGTATAAAGTATTATTCTCATGGGGAAATCCTCCTTTTATTACTTGTTGTGAATATTACGTATATCGAAATATTCTTTTTAGTTTAAGCCCATTATAAATAAATGGGCTCAGATTGTTGACAAAGTCAACAAGATGACAGGCTTCCCCGAAATCCGAAGTTCGAGGCGTGCTGAAAGTGAGAGGTCGCAGTGTATAAAGAAATACGTAAGAGTTCTCACCCTAAGCAACAACGAAGAAATTCGGGTTTCGGGGGCAGCCTGAGCCCATTTATTTATAATGGGCTTTATTC
>JANQEZ010000280.1 GCA_028278115.1 Clostridia bacterium | reverse complement strand
TTGAAAATGAAACCCATAATATAACTTGTAAAAATTGAAGAAAAAGTAAAAAAAAGAATATTAGATTCTAATTTTTTATAAAAAGTTTGAGTTTCAAGTAAATAAATTTTTATATAAATTTATTGGTTATACTCTAATACTTAAGACTTGTATGGGAGAGACTATAACTAATACCATAGACTTATATAGCTGAGTCTGATGTGGTAAGACTTATAAAATTGTTTATAGCCATATGATAATATGCTATAATCCAATTAGATGAAAATTGTACAAGCAGCGTATTTGATTTTTTATGAGGTGGATTTATGGAATTAAGAATTATTAAAGTTCTTTTAGTTGAAGACATCAATTTCGATGCTGCTATAATTAAAAATATGCTTACTAAGGAAGCAGATAATAATTTTAAAAAGACTACCTTTGAAATTGTAAGGGCCCGTAGCTTTAAAGATGCAAAATTAAAGCTTGATAGTGATTTTTTTAATATAGTGCTTTTAGATTTAACACTTCCAGACAGCAGTGGTCTAGATACATTGAAAAGAATCTATAGTGAGACTCCAGAAACCCCTATTATAGTTCTAACAAGTCTGAATGATCAACTTATGGCGATTAATACTGTAAAGGAAGGGGCTCAGGACTATCTGGTAAAAGGACAATTCGATTCTAAATTACTACTGAGGTCAATACATTACTCAATTGAGCGGCATAAAATGCTTGTGGCTCTTAGAAGTATGGCATTAATAGATCAGTTAACTTCTCTATATAATAGAAGAGGCTTTTTAAATCTTGCCAATCATAATATTGAACTTGCCAAAAGAAAAAAGAGGGATATAATTTTTCTATTCTGCGATTTAGATAATTTTAAATATATAAATGATACCCACGGACACCTTGAAGGAGATTTAGTCTTAAAGGATACCTCCTCAATATTAAAGGAAACCTTTAGAGAATCTGACCTAATATCAAGATTTGGAGGCGACGAATTTGTTGTGCTTGCCATAGATGTTAGAGCAGAGGATAAAGATGTTATGGTTAATAGATTAAATTATAATATTGATACGTATAATAATGAAAAAAATAAATCCTATAAGCTATCCGTAAGCATTGGTGCCGTATTCTATAAATCCTCAAGCATAACAAGTATAGAAGATATTTTATATAGAGCAGACAGACTTATGTACAGGGAAAAAAAGAAAAAACAGCGATAAAATTCAACTGCTTTAGAGGGGTAATAAAATGAGGCTGTTTATCTCTATAGAATTAGATATGGATATACGCCTTTATAATTTAATATTTTGGGGTTATACACCTCCTGACCAGAGATTTAACTTAAATTTAACGAAAATGCAACTTAAAATTAACAAATTATTAATAAAATTAATTTGGAATCAAGTGGTGCTGACCTCTTGTTCCAACTGTTTAAAAGCCGAGGTAAAGACGCCCCATGAATCTTTATATGAAGATGATTTTGGGCGTCTTTATCATAATTTGAGAATTATTAAATTAACTCGTTGTGCTAGTAAAACATTAATTTTAGTTTATCAATACTTAAGGGGGTTTTGATATTTCATTTGAGTGATTTTTATGAAACTGTTTTAACCTACAAAATATAAGAAAAACAGGTTCATAGCATAAGCGAAAAGGAAATATCAAATACCACCGGCGGTATGAACTAGCACAAGGGGTTAATTTACAAGCTTGTATTACATCTTAAGGACATAAAAGACTATAAATATAAAGGAGAGTATTCATGGGTAAAAAAATATTAGTTGTTGACGATGAACATCATATTTTAGAATTAATACAGTTTAACCTAGAGAGCAATGATTTCGATGTAATAACATGTGACAATGGAGAGGACGCAGTAAGGGTTGCTGAGGAAAAGGACATTGATTTAATAATACTTGACTTGATGCTTCCGGGAATAAATGGTGTAGAAGTGTGTAAGAGGATAAGACATTCATCAAATAGTAAAGTTCCAATAATCATGCTTACAGCAAAGGGAGAAGAAAATGATAAGATTGTAGGTCTTGATATAGGTGCAGATGATTATATGACAAAGCCCTTTAGCATAAGAGAGCTGCTTGCCAGGATAAAGGCCGTTCTTAGAAGAACAGAAGATAATAGCGGTGACAATGAAAACATCATTAAAGTAAAAAATGTCACGATAGATATTGAAAAGCATGAGGTTAAGAAAGGTGATAATGTTTTAGAGCTGACTTTAAAAGAATTTGAGCTGCTTAAGATGCTTGCAAGAAACAGAGGGAAGGTTTTATCTAGAGACGTAATATTGGATAAAATCTGGGGATATGAATACTTTGGAGATACAAGAACCGTGGATGTTCATATTAGGCATCTACGTAAAAAGATAAATGATAATGATGGAGCTTTCATAGAAACTGTTAGAGGTGTTGGATATAAAATGAAGTAATTTTATATATTTATTCCAATACATGAAGTAAAAAAACATATAAGCATATAGGTGATTAGATGAAAAAGAAGATATTTACGACCTATGCTATTTTAATATTAATAGGTACCTTGATAACCGGATTACTCTCACTGAGCTTTATAAGGATAAGCTATTTAGAAAATGTTGAAAATATGCTGATGACTAATGGAAGGCTTATAAATAGATTGGTTGAGGAGAAGTTGATTAATCAGTCTTTAGATGAGATTGAATTCTCCAGCTTGTCCCATATGTATTCAAATGAGATAAATGCCCGTGTAACATTTATTGATATAGAGGGTAAAGTCGTGGGGGACTCCCAAATAGAAGAGTCAAATCTACATAATATTGAAAACCATCTATATAGGTCTGAAATACAAAAGGCCATAAGTGGAGAAGTAGGTATAAGTGAGAGATTCAGCTCGACGGTTAAGATAGACTATCTATATGTTGCTATACCTATGAAAAGAAATAATGAAATCTTAGGTGTGACGAGATTAGCATATCCTTTAAACGAAATAAATAAAATAAATATTGGACTGATTAGAAATATAATCATATCAGTTTTTATAGGGCTGCTTATAGCTATCCCATTGGGATATAGATATCTAAACCATATAACAGAGCCAATAAAAGAAATAACCAATATTGCTAGAAAAATAGCTGACGGAGACTATAAGAGCAGAGTAAGTGTACAAAGCAGTGATGAAATTAAATTATTGGCCGATACCTTCAATTTTATGTCCTATACCCTAAATACCAACATATCAGAGCTTCAGGATAAAAATACTAAGTTAAAATCCATAATATCCAGTATGAAGGAAGGCTTAATTGCAATTGATAATAATAAAAAGATTATACTTATAAATGCTCCTGCAAAAAAGTTTTTTAATATCAATGCTGAAGATGTATTTGGAGTACAATTGCAAAGCCTTATAAATAACAATAAGTTAAAAAATGTATTAAATGAAATGCTTTTTCAGAGTACTGCTGAAAAAGCCGAGGTTATGGTTACTGAGCCCGAAACCAAAGCATTAAAGATATATACTGATTTTATAAAGCTAAATGAAGACCCTAATAGAATTATTGGAACCTTGATATTAATATTAGATGTAACTGAGATGAGAAAGCTTGAGAAGATGAGGACAGACTTTGTAGCAAATGTTTCTCATGAATTAAAGACTCCACTGACATCAATAATGGGATTCATTGAGACATTAAAGAGTGGCGCAATAAACAATGAAAAGGTAAGAGATAGATTTTTAGACATTATTGAAATTGAAACAGGAAGACTGACAAGACTTATAGATGATTTGCTTACACTTTCTGATATAGAGAGCAATGGACTTAATTTTGGCAAGAAGGAACAAATATCAGTAAATAATGTTGTAGAAGAAGTAAGCCATATGGCTGAAGAGCTTAGCAAGCAAAAGAGCATCAAATACACCTATGAAATAGAAGGAGATCTCCCTTATATATATGGCAGTAGGGACTGGCTTAAGCAGCTGGTATTGAACTTAGTTGAAAATGCAATTAAATATACTCTAGAAAATGGAGAAGTAAAGGTTTTTGGATACCAAAGAAAAAATAATATTTTTATTAAAGTTAAAGATAGTGGAATAGGTATTCCCAAAAAAGATATTCCCAGATTGTTTGAAAGATTCTATAGAGTTGATAAGGCAAGATCACAAAAATTTGGGGGAACAGGCTTAGGTCTTGCAATTGTCAAGCACATAGTTATAGCCTTTGGCGGCGAAATAAGAGTAAAAAGTGAGGAAGGAAAGGGTGCAGAATTTACAGTGAGGATTCCCCTTTAATTCCTCACTTTTCTCAGCTTTTTAAGAGGTTTGACTAGGCAAATTTTGGGTAGGAATTTATATATACGGAAAATTTAGAAATACTATCAAAGAGGAGGATTTGTTTTGAGAGAGAAAATACAAGAAGGCAAAAAAGCTCCAGATTTCAGTGTAAAGGCGAGTAATGGAGAAGATATATCCCTTAGTGATTATTTAGGGAAAAATGTAGTTTTATATTTCTATCCAAAGGATAATACCCCTGGCTGAGCAAAGGAAGCCTCTGAGTTCAGAGATAACTATGATAACTTTCAAGATGAAGCCACTATAATTTTTGGTATAAGTAGAGACAGCATAAAATCCCATGTGAAATTTATTGATAAATTAGGATTACCATTTTTACTACTTAGTGACGACCAAGGAGAAGTCTGCGGACTTTATGATGTTTTAAAACCAAAGAAAATGTTTGGTAAAGAATACATCGGTATTGAAAGGTCCACCTTCATAATAAATAAAGATGGAGATATAGCTAAAATATTTAGGAAGGTTAAAATTAAGGATCACGTAGAAGAAGTCCTTGGCTTCATAAAAAAAGAATTATCATAAAAACCCATAACCTGTCTTCAAAGGGGGACAGGTTACCTTATTATAGACTGTTTTACTATAAAGATTAAGTTAACCCCTTGTGCTAGTTCATGCCGCCGGGGGTATTTGATATTTCCTTTTCGTTCATGCTATGAACCTGTTTTTTTATATATTTTGAAGGAGAAAACA
>JANQEZ010000144.1 GCA_028278115.1 Clostridia bacterium | reverse complement strand
TATTTTATTTCCGCTTATGCAATGAACCTGTTTTTTATATATTTTAAAGGTGAAAACAGATTCATTGAAATCACTAAAATAAAATATCATAATCCTTTTGGTTTTATTTCACTCTATTGTTGGTTACCTATAGATAAACACTTTTATATCGTAATTAAATTTTCAAAGAAAACAATGAATGCTTCTACATTTTTTTCTTTGGAAATATTAAATTATAAAAGCGTATATCCATAATATAAAATAGTATTAAATTTATACATGTGAATCATGAATGACTTAATAAATGCCATGGGAGGACCATAGATGGAAGAAGATAGAATTGGAAGAATATTTGTAGCGAAAAGAAAATATCCATTTTCAGCTAGAGGTGGAAATGTGCGTATAAAACGAGGAGAGAAGCTGTTTATAAGTGGATATGTAGATAACAAAATTTACTTAGTTAATACAATAACTCCACCCCATTATGTTTTGGTCACAAAACAAGAGTTTGATAAAATAATAGGCTGAGGTCATTTCATAATGTAGAATATGTTTATTTGAAGCTTTAAACTATGGTAAATAACCGATATATAATAGAGCTTAAGGAATAGCTAAGTATCTCCCATAGCTCTATTTAAATACTTTTTGAAACTTATCCTTAAAAAGCCTAGACCTTAACTCCTTTACTAGCACTACACATTTTTCAAAGCCCATCATTGAAGCCCCATAAAACATATTAAGTCGAGGCTTGCATTTTAGTAGTAGCCTATTTTTTATTGAAGAAAATCTATGGAAAAGCTCATGGGAATGATTTCTCAAAAATTCACCCATATGAAGCTCACCATACTCACAATCATCTATATTATTAATGAAGTTATAGAGCCTTTTAATATTCACCTTATAGTATAATGAAGCATTATCAAGGGCCCTTTCCTTAGAAATGCTTTTATTATTTAAGGCACAGGCAACCCTTCTATTATGGGAGATTTCTATAGTCATACACTTTATATCAATTAATGGTAATAGGTGACCATTTTCATCTCTTTTGAATATAAGCTTTTCTTCCACCTTCCCAATATCCGAAGCTCTTTTTACCACTTTATTATATATCATTGATACGGCTTTATGGGTATCCACACCGGATTCATGGATATTTAACAGCATTTTATGTGTTGGATGAATTTTATTAAGCATACAATCATGGACGATGAAGATACTTTTAAAAATCTTAAATATATCTACAAAATCATAAGCGATATAGTCCTCTGCATTAATTAATAAGAAGTCATATGAAGAGCTCAGCCCTGTAATCACTTTGTAAAGATGATGGATTTCAGCAGCTATATTATAGCCACTTAAAGGATTTAGAGTATATAAATGAGGATAATCTCTATTATAGGCTTTGAAATAAGATTTAAAATCCTTAGAAGTCATTATAGAATTAGATAAATCCTTACAGTAGGGGAAATATCCCTTAAGCTTATGGTTTTTCGTAATATCCAAAAGGGCAATCCTTTGGTCTTTCTGACAAAACAACTCGCTTAAAGATGCAATAATAGAGGTTTTACCTGTGTTCCCCGGTCCTATAAAGCATGTTACATTTTCAAGCTGATGCTTTAATAGACCCTTGATGGAATCATATGTTTGAGATTGCTGTATAGTTAGCTTGATTAAGTTTTCGCCTTCAAGCCTCTTTAATAGCTTCATGGTTTTTTTAATATAATGAGTATCAATAATAGGTTTTTCTTGAATTTTCACATGCAGCCTACAGTCATACATGAGTAGGCTATTGAATATCCCAAGGGAAATATTATAAATATTTTTATTAGTAAAATCAATAAGAATCTCATAATTATGAGATCTTGGTATGGTAGTGGTGTTTTTCATATAAAAACAGTTGTATATTAAAAGTACATCAAGCTTTGACCTAGACATAATTTTTTCATAGAAGTCAGGCAGGGGTGTACTTGTTGTTATTATGCACTTTTCTGATTTAATATTAGACCTCATACTATACACCTACTTTAAATTCATATCTTTTTGTTTAATAATATCATTGGAAATACTCATTTGCAATTTTATACAAAAAATTGAGACTAAATATCTATTAATATTAGTCCCAGAGCCTATCCTAAGTCCTCCTTAAGACTTATTTCTATGACCATTTTTCTATCATAAAATTAAGGTAATAGTATTCTCTACGGAGGGATTTATAAAAAAATATTAGGGGTGATAATTTATGGGTTCTGACCTTAGAATTTATGTTGATGGAGGAAATAGATTGACGAAGGTAATGGAGGAGCTAAAAAAGCCCTTCAGCTTTCCCACCATTGTTTCCCAAGCTGAAATTGATCTTAACTATGGACTTAACTTTGATATGTGGGGAATGGAGGAAGATATAGAAAATGTGGAAATTAACTCAATTCTGGTTGAAATAATAAAGGATGAGGAATCACTGGGAAAGAAGCTAGTAGGACTAGCTGCTGAGGACAAGGGCTTGCTTATAAGGGACAGAAATAGGTATGAGAGAAAAGCAGGAGATGAAGTTATAGTTTTTTCAACCCTTGCAGGTATTGCCTATAATCTTTACAAGCATAATAAAGATAATCAAAGTATAGATATTACATTAAACCAGCCATTGATAGAATACGCTATTGATAGAAAAAACTCTATGATAAAGTACAATAACAATATGAAGGGTAGTTTCAGAGTCCTATTTTATAATATATATAATACAAATCAAGTAATATCCCAAGTAAAATTTGATATTGAAAGAATAACCTTTTGTCCAGAAGCAATAGCAGCTTATTACTCCTATGCCATAGATGAGTATGGAAGGGTAAAAGGCCAATATAAAGACGACAAAAAAACTATAGTCTGGGATATAGGGTCAGGACAGATAAATGTAACTGCATTTGACGGCATGAAGGTTGTAGGAGTTAACACCTTTGAAAAGGGTATGATGGATTGTTATGAGAGAATTTCTATGCTGATATATAACAACTATAGAGATAAGCTGGATAGAAAACCCTATACCCATGAGATTGACAATATCATCAGATACGATGGGGGCGTTATTAAAGCTAAAAAGGGTATAGGGATTGATGTAAATGAAATCATAGGAAGTGTTTTCGATAATTTTGCCTACGAATTAAGCAAAGATATAAGGGAGTTTGCAAAGTCTAAGCTCTTTAGTAATAGCAATAATATAATCTTCTGCGGTGGAGGTAGTTCCATATTATTCGAGGATTTGAATAAATATCTAAATAAGGATTTTGTATGCCTTAGAAGCAATGTTGGCGAATTTGATAATGTAATAGGAAGTATGTACTACAGAATGTATAAAGATAACACTGAAAAAGAAGAAGAGTAGGTGATAAAAATGCTTATAAAGCTATTAAATAAATCTCCAATTATTTCAGTAGACGAAGCCAAGGTAATGGGTCAAATGATGGGGGTAATATTAAAAAACAATAAGCTTATTGGAATACTGTCATCTATAGAATATAGGGACGAGCACCGCCTTTGCAAATCGGCAATAGATAAGTATATCCAAATTCCCATAGATGAAGCAATAATTGGACCCGATGCTTTTCTTATCAGGACATCAACAGACGTAAAAATACACTTTTCATATGGACAAGTAATAGAGGTAGTTACCTGTGTATATACATCTACAGGTGAATTTATTGGAAATGTTATTGCTTTAGAAGTAGGACATGATTATGGTTTAAAGTCAATTCAGACCGAGGGGGGCTTTATAGCAGCAGAGAGCATAAAAAAAATAGGTGATGTAATTATTGTACAGTCAAAAGCTGACATAGACAATACTGAAAAAAGACTGGAAAACAGTGAAGTTTTCCTAGATATAGTAAGGGATGATAAGGAAGAAGATGTTAATCATATAATGAATTCCGATAGACCTATCAGTAATGACTACTTAGAGGAAATTACCTATACAACAACAGAGAATCCAACTGATTATATAGAATTGCCCCAAGAGGAAATAAGCCACAGTATGACAGAGACACTGCAGTCAAA
>JANQEZ010000122.1 GCA_028278115.1 Clostridia bacterium | reverse complement strand
TAGGTAAAACTACAACTTATACACACCCCAAAATGCCTAGAATCATCACATATTTGGGTCATGTATAAGTTAAGTTTTACTCTAAAAACCCTATATAGATGTGTGACTGAGAAGTTTTACTTTCAATGTTTTGCTGTGAGCTGTCAGCAGTTAGCTGTTAGCCAAATAGTCATTGTAGTTTTGGCCTGCGAAGTATTTCAAAAAAAGATTAAATTTCTAAGTCACACATTTATAATAAATACAATACTTAAAAAGATGGTCTTAAGATCATCTTTTTTTTAAAACCGATAAAAATATGGAGGAATGTGAAAGAGAGTGTCGAAATAATAAAATATGGAAACATTAATAAAATTAAGCAATTTTATTGAAACAATATAAAAGAATAAGAGGAGGAATGTAATTGAAAAAGACAATTAAGAAGGGTATGGGTATAAGAACGAAACTAATAATTATGTTTATAATACTAATAACTATACCATTAGTAGTTTTGGGAACATTTTCCTACATAAAATCAGTGGATATACTTGAGAAGAACCTCAAGACCTCTTCGTTGCAATTTGTAAAGCAAACTGAGGATTCTATAAGTAATTTTCTAGGCGGCTATGAAAAGGGAATCAGGTATATGTCTAGTGAATCTAATGTTCAGCAGATTCTTTCCAATCCTGATTCATTGGGGTTAATGATGAATAACTTTAAGAAGTATTTAAAGGTACATCCTAAGGTGAAAAATATTTATTTTGGAAGTAAGAACAAAGATATGCATATTTATCCCTATGCCAATTTACCAAGTGGATATGACCCTACAGCAAGACCTTGGTATCAAGAGGCAGTTAATAAAAACGAGCTTATTTGGACTGACCCCTATATAGATTCAGAGACAGAGGAATTAGTCGTTTCGGCTGCAATACCCGTATATAATAACTATAATAATGATGAATTTATAGGAGTTTTAGCAATAGACTTATTCCTAGATACACTTTCTGCCGATATAAACGCAATAGAAGTTGGTAGAGAGGGGTACCCTGTAATACTAGATAAAAATAAAAATATAATTACCCATAAAAATCCAGAGCTTTTAGGACAACCTGTTCCAATAGAGGAAATAAATACAGCAATAACTGAGAATGACGAAGGCTATGTAGACTATGAATGGGAAGAAAATGGAGTTAGGGTTGAAAAGTTTGGAGTCTTTACTAAGATTGATCAATTAGGCTGGACTGTTTTAGTTACGATGTATACTAGTGAGATTTCTGAGGATGCCTTTGGAGTGCTTAGACAGACTTTAGTCTTTGGTACAGCTTCACTGATCTTTACCATAATAATTTCCTTTCTATTTTCAGGAAGTATAACAAAGAGTATGTCTAAGATTTTAGGCAACATGGAACTAATAAAGAAGGGTGATTTTAGAGTAAGGAATGACATAAAGACAAAGGATGAATTTGGCAGACTTGCCGAAGGCTTTAACATAATGATTGAAGAAGTAGGTAGTCTTATAAAAAATGTTCAAGGACTCTCATCAGAGGTTACAATGGCTGCACAAAGTGTTGCTGCAACTACTGAAGAAACCAGTGCTTCAGCGGAAGAAGTGTCAAGGACCGTAGAAGAGATATCTACCGGTGCTGCTGAGCAAGCTGCGGAATCTGAAAAAGGTGCTACATTAACTGCGGAGCTTGCGAAGAACTTCGTGAAGCTTACAAGCAACACTGAGGATATGGTAAGCTCAGCCCAGGAAGTACTTGAAGCCAATCAAGCTGGAGTTAATGTTATGAAGGATTTACATGAAAAAACTAGGCTCAACGATGATGCCACTTCAAAAATAGAAAATGCTATTATTGAACTGGATGAAAAGACAAAGCATATAGGAAACATATTAGAAACTATAAGCTCTATTTCAGAGCAGACTAATCTTCTTGCATTAAACGCTTCAATAGAAGCTGCAAGAGCTGGAGAGCATGGCAAGGGATTTGCGGTCGTTGCAGATGAGATTAGAAAGCTTGCTGAGGATTCAAGGGATGCAGCCGATGAAATAAAGGAAATAGTTATAAATATACAAAAAGATAGTGACAATACTGTGGATATAATGAAAGAAGTTAAAGAAAGATCAGCAGAGCAATCCCATGCAGTAGATGAAGTAAATAGTTCATTTGAAGTAATATCTGGATCTATAAATAAAATTTCCAATAAAATTGATTCCATAGGGGAATTTGTTAATGTGATGAATAGAGAAAATGATAAAATAGTTGCTTCCATTGAGAATATTTCGGCGGTATCAGAAGAAACTGCTGCTGCTTCAGAAGAGGTTAGTGCCTCTATGCAGCAACAATCCACGGCTGTTGAGGAAGTAGCAAGGTCTGCCGAAAAGCTAAACGAGCTTTCATTACAGCTTAATAATGAAATAGAGAAGTTTAAAATATAATAAAAACATTGTTTTAATGTTAAATGTTGTAGGTTAGATGTTTTAGGGTTAGAACTCCAGGTCAAATAGTATTATAAAAAGAGTATTAAGCTGCTGATGTATATCAGCAGCTGTTTTTGCCTTTAAATAAAGACCCTAAAGAAAGGCCTTAAAACATGGAACATAGAACATTCAACATTCAACTAACCACTAATAAACACCTTTATTTTTTATTTGTAATAAGTTTTTAACTTCCTAATATGTTATAAAAAAAACATCTTATGGTATAATATTGATAGTTTTATTTTTAGAGGTGAGAATAATGTACGTAATAGTGGGCTTGGGAAATCCCGGCAAAAAATACGCTGAAACCAGGCATAATCTCGGTTTTAAGGTAATAGATTATTTAGCATATAGAAATAATATTGAAGTAAAAAAGATAAAATACAAAGCATTAATTGGAGAAGGAATGATTGAAGGACATAGAGTTATGTTAGTTAAACCTCAGACCTTTATGAATTTAAGTGGACAAAGTGTCATGGAAATATGTAATTACTATAAAATAGATTTAAGTAAGCTGATAGTTGTATATGATGACATTGATATCGACTTTGCCAAAATAAGAATTAGAAAAAAGGGCAGTGCAGGAACACATAATGGAATGAAAAATATTATATACTTACTTCAAAGAGACGAATTTCCTAGAGTAAGAATCGGTATTGGAAGACCTGAAAAGGGAGATTTAGTTAATTTTGTAGTAGGCAGATTTAATGAAAAAGAAAAGGAAGATATCATACTGTCCATTAGATCAGCTGCTGAGGCTGTAGAAAACATACTAGGAGAAGGTATGGATAAAGCCATGAGTAATTATAATAAGTGAGTAAATTAATAATCTTAGTTTAGATAAGTTAAATATAAATATTTTATGACTAAATAATTTTCAAAATCATAATCTTATAAAATTTTATTGGTATAAAGCCTACAAACTATAAGAGCATTTAAACCAAATACTATGCACAAACGCCCGGGTTAAAAATCCGGGCTACAGGTGGTGTTCGATTACCATTTTGATTTTGGAAGTTAGGCTTTTGTATCTATACTTATAAAGTGACACGAACTACTAACTACGAATCAACAAAGCGTCGCCAGATGCCTTTGTTCTTGCTAAGGAACTCAAACATTTTTTGCATGAAATTGCATGTGTCAAACAAAGTAGATTTAGGCGGTACAGAGAATTGCAAACTATTACCAGATAAATTTTTGTGTTGACTTTTAGCCTCTAAGACCTAAAAGAATAACTTGTATTTGCCACTAACCACGAACTACTAACCACGAGCTAACAAAGCGTCGCTAGACGCCTTTGTTCTAGGAAGGATTGGTAAAAGTAATGAATAATCTTTTTTCAAACGTTTTCAACGCTTCTAAGGAGTACGTTAAACTAAATAAAAGTATGGAGGAGGGGATGTTTCCATTATCCATATCGGGACCATCGGGTTCAGCTATTAGTAATATAATATTTTCATTGAGCTCCAAGAAAGAAAGCCAGAGTCTAGTTATTACATATAATGAATTAGAGGCTAGAAGGATATATGAGGATTTAAGATTCTTTACTGGCGAGAAGGTTTTTTATTTCCCAGGAAAGGAAATCGTATTTTATGATGTATATGCCCATAGCAACCAAATAATAGAGGAGAGGCTAAGGGCTATTTATGCTGTTTTGAGTGGAGAAAAATGCATTATAGTCACAACTATCGATAGTATTCTATTGAAGCTTACTTCGGGTAAAGACTGGATAAAAAATGAAACTAATCTAAAGGTTGGAGAGATAGTAGATTTAAATAAATTTATAAATAAACTTGTATTCATGGGCTATGAAAGAGTTGATATGGTACAATCCAAGGGACAATTCAGTTTAAGGGGAGGAATAATAGATTTCTATTCATTTATAGATGACTATCCAACTAGAGTAGAATTGTTTGATGATGAAATAGATTCCATTAGAAAATTTGACGTTGAATCTCAATTGTCTCAGGAGAAGCTAAATGAGGTTACCCTTAAGCCAACCAGAGAATTTTTAATAGAGGACGAGCAAATTAATAGAGGTATTGAAAAGATAAAAGATGAGTTTAAGGAATATGAATATAAGCTTAAGGGAGAGCAAAAAAATAATTTAAAAGATAGAATTGGAGAAACTATATCTAAGTTAACTAATAGAATATATTTTGATGGCATAGATAATTATGTCCATTATTTTTCAGATAAAACAGAAACCTTTTTAGATTATTTTGATAATGATAATCTGATATTTATGTATGAACCCACTAGAATAAAAGAAAGAGTAGAAAGCTATCTAGATGATTTCAATGAACGATTCAAAGCTTTTTTTGAGCGGGGTGAGATACTTCCTAATCAATATAATATTTTAGAGCCCTATGAAACTATTCTTAGGGATTTAAATAGCCTTAATACTGTACTGATAAATAGCCTTCCTAAAAAGATGGAAGATTTCTTTACTAAAATAGATATTTCATTTGTAGTAAAGGATATGCATTCATATCACGGTAAATTAGATTTATTATGGGAGGATATAAAGTCTTGGAAGTATAAAGGATATAAGGTGGTTTTGATATGTAGAACAGAAGAAAAGGGAAGAGGTATAGAAGGGGCTTTAAAGGAGAAGGATATTGAGTGCCAATATTTTAGTGAATTTAAAGGTGATATACTATCTGGACAGACCTTTATAATAAAAGGAAACCTTGGCAATGGATTTATATTTCCAGAGTCTAAGTTTGTTCTTATAAGTGAAAAGGAGATAATTGGATTATCAAAAAAACTAAGAAGAAGGAAGTTTAATAAAAAGGGTAGAAAAATCAAAAGCTTCAGAGATCTTGCTATAGGAGATTATGTCGTTCATGAAAATCATGGTATAGGTAGATATACTGGAATAGAACAGCTAAAGGTGGAAAATCTAAAAAAAGATTATCTAAAGATTCAATATTCAGGAAGTGATCTTCTTTATGTTCCGATAGATCAAATGGATTTAGTACAAAAATATATTGGAGGAGAAGATAGATCCCCTAAATTAAACAAATTGGGAGGAGCAGAGTGGAAAAAAACAAAGGCTAAAGTTAAAAAGGCAATAGAAGATATGGCAAAGGATTTACTTAAGCTTTATGCAATAAGAAAGACTACAAAGGGACATGCTTTTTCAAAGGATAATGAATGGCAGAAACAATTTGAAGATATGTTTCCCTATGAGGAAACACCTGATCAGATAAAGTGTATTGAAGAGGTCAAAGTCGATATGGAACATAATGCATCTATGGACCGACTGCTTTGTGGTGATGTTGGCTTTGGAAAGACAGAAGTTGCCATTAGAGCAGCCTTTAAAGCCATTATGGATGGAAAGCAAGCAGCCTTTTTAGTGCCTACAACCATATTAGCCCAGCAGCACTATAATACCCTTATCCAAAGATTTAAAAATTTCCCTGTCACAATAGAGATGTTAAGTAGATTTAGAAGTAGACCACAGCAAAAGAAGATTTTAGAAGATGTAAGAACTGGGGTCATTGACATTATAGTTGGAACCCATAGACTTTTATCAAAGGACTTAAAATTCAAGGATTTAGGGCTTCTACTAGTGGATGAAGAACAACGCTTTGGTGTAAAGCATAAGGAATCCTTAAAGGAGCTTAAGAAAAATGTTGATGTACTTACTCTATCTGCTACACCTATACCAAGGACCCTGCACATGTCCCTTATAGGAATCAGAGACATGAGTATAATTGAGGACCCTCCAGAGGATAGATACCCTGTTGAAACCTTTGTTACTCCCTATAACGAGGGAATGGTAAGGGATGCCATAGTGAAGGAGCTTGAGAGAGGTGGACAGGTTTATTTTGTATATAATCGTGTAAATGATATTGAGAAAATAACTTCAAGAATCCAAAACCTAGTTCCCGAGGCTAGAGTAGCATATGCCCACGGACAAATGAGTGAAAAGAAACTTGAAAAAATAATGATAAACTTTTTAGATAAAGAGTTTGATGTTATAGTTTGTACAACGATTATTGAGACAGGACTTGATATTGGAAATGTTAATACAATGATAATATTCGATGCCGATAAACTTGGGCTTTCACAGCTTTATCAGTTAAGGGGAAGGGTGGGAAGGAGTAATAGAATAGCTTATTGCTACTTAACCTATGAAAAGGATAAGATTCTTTCAGAGGTAGCCGAAAAAAGGCTTAAGGCGATAAAGGAATTTACTGAGCTCGGCTCTGGATTTAAAATAGCTATGAAGGATTTAGAGATAAGAGGTGCAGGGAATCTCCTTGGATCGAGCCAGCATGGACATATGGCATCCATCGGATATGACTTATATTGCAAACTTCTAGAGGATGCAGTTAAAGCCCTTAAGGGAGAAGAAGTGGAAGAAGTAATAGAAACATCCATCGATCTAAATGTCAATGCATTTATATCAAGTGAATATATTTCCAATGAAAAGTATAAACTTGAAATATATAAGAAAATTGCTTCCATTAGGGAGAAACAGGACTCATATAATATAGAAGAAGAAATAGAAGATAGATTTGGAACTCTTCCACAGCCCATATATAACCTTATATCAATATCCTATATAAAGGTTTTAGCCCAAAAGCTTAAAATAAGCTGTATTTCAGAAATAAAGAGAGGATTCAAACTCGAGTTTGACAGTAAGTACAAATTAGACCCTTATCTACTAGCAAAGATTTCTGAAACCCTTGGAAGAAAAGTAATTATTAACTGCAGCAATAGACCCCATTTTATTTACAAGACTGAATATGATAAGAAGGATCAGAATAAGAAATTAGTGGAATTACAGAATATGTTAGAAAAAATTAGAGGTTTTCAGTATAGTTAATATAATATATAATAGTTATTGTGAAGATAATCAGTAAAATTAAAAGTTCTATATAGAATATATTATAAATCTACGTGTTGATTTTAAAATAAATAGTCTTTGAAATAGATTTAAGAATCAAAATGTAAAGGATTTATTGCAATTTCTATATCTAAGGACAACAGCCATGAGGGAGATGATTTTTTTGATTCAAATAAATAAAAGAAGTATTTCCATTGCATTGATTTTGATTCTTGTTGTAGGAATACTTGCTGCTTGTGACCAAGCTTCGGACAAGCCAGAAATCGATGAAAATACTGTTGCAAGGGTTAATGGTCAAGTAATAGATTATGATAGCTTTAAAAAGAATTTTAGCATAGTAGAAAAAAGGTATAATGAATGGTATACAGAAAATATATGGAGTCAAGAAATTAACGGAAGAACAGTTCTTGAGATAGTTAAAAGCCAGGTTTTAGATAAATTGGTAACTGAAGAATTGATAAAGCAAGAAGGAGATAAAGAAGGAATTACCATTGATCAAGCAAAGGTTGACGAAACATATAATAGCTTTAAGGAGCGTTTAGATGAAGATGAAGCACTAAAAACCTTTTATGAAGAAAATAACCTTGATGAGGAATTTGTAAGAAAACAGATAAAAATGGAATTAATAGTTGCTGAATATGAAAAATCAGTGATTGAAGAATTGGCATTAGATGAAGAAAAGCTTGAAGAGATAAGTAAAGACTATATTGTTCAAGTCAGTGCTAGACATATATTAATCAAGGATGAGACTGCAGCTAAAGAAATGCTTGAAAGAGTAAAGTCAGGAGAGGATTTTACTACCCTAGCCAAGGAATACTCAGAAGACCCTAGTGTAGCCGATAACGATGGCGATATGGGATATTTCCCAAGGGGTGTAATGGTTCCTGAATTTGAAGAAGCTGCATTTACTCTAGATGTTGGACAAATTAGCGAATTAGTTAAAACGGATTATGGTTACCATATAATCAGAGTAGATGGAAAGAAGACTTTAGAGGATCTTAAGGCTGAGATGACCGAAGAGCAAATAGCAGGTGAAAAAGAAAGCATTAGGACAAAGCTCATACAGGATGAGTTTATCGGAAAAATTGAAGAATTAAAAAGCAAAGCAAATATAGAAACCTTTGAGGAAAATATAAAATAGTTGAAGATACTAAAAGAGCCTATGAAAAACTACTAGAGGCTCTTTTTTTATTACTCAAAAAAGAAATTTACCATATATGTATAAAAAATATATATGAACAAATACTAACCATAAGTTAGCAATTTACTTCAAATGATTTTAGGAGGGAAAACAATTGAAAGCGACTGGAATAGTTAGAAGAATAGACGACTTAGGCAGAGTTGTTATTCCTAAGGAAATTAGAAGAACATTAAGAATAAGAGAAGGTGACCCATTAGAGATTTTTACCGATAGGCAAGGAGAAGTTATACTTAAGAAGTACTCACCTATAGGAGAGTTGAATGAATTTGCTACTGAGTATGCTGAATCTTTAAATGAGTCAATAAACGCTGTAGCAATAATAACAGATAGAGATAATGTAGTTGCTGTAGCTGGAGGCTCCAAGAAAGAGTATTTAGATAAAAGAATCAGCAAAGATTTAGAGGTTGTAATTGAGCAAAAAGAAGCAGCGATATATAATGAAGGAGAATTAATTGTTCCTATAAGCATCGAAGAAAGTGAAATGAAAAAATATTCTTCTCAGATTATAGTTCCCATTGTTGCCCATGGAGATCCTATAGGCTCAGTTATACTTTTATCTAAAGAAACAGATAGAGTAATGGGAGAATTGGAAAGAAAGATTTCTGAGACAGCAGCAGGATTTTTAGGTAAGCAAATGGAGCACTAATAATATTTGAACTTATACATATTGGAGTATATCTCAAAAGGAAATACTTCACTATGAAGTAGTAACAATAGGTACTTACTTTTAAACTGTTTAAATTTGTTTTATGAAAATAGGAAGTTCTTTGATTATTTTCTTAAAACAAATACTAAATTGTAAAGTAGGTATTTATAGTGTTGCTACTTTTTCTTTGTTTAAAAGGCTATGATACTATAGATATGTGACTTAGAAATTTAACTTTTTTTAGAAATATTTCTTAAGCAAAACTACAATGCCTATTTGGCTAATAGCTA
>JANQEZ010000078.1 GCA_028278115.1 Clostridia bacterium | reverse complement strand
TTTTCAACTCATCTGAACAATTTTTTTACTAATTCATGCTATAATATTTCTTTAACCCATTTCTCTAATCTTGCAGCAGCTTCATCCTTACCATTTTTTAACGGGTTCTGAAATTCTATTGAGCCTATAACATCATTATCCTTTAACTGTTCCTTAAGTGTAGAAAATGCCTTTCCATTGCCTCCTCCTGCATGACAGCAGAAAAGAACAATTTTCTTTCCCTTTATAGACTCTTTATGGATGAAGGAATTTATGGCCGGAGCATAGCGGCTTGCCCATATGGGTGTACCGATAAATAGTATATCGTAGTTATCTGGGTTCTTATCGAAGCTTTCTAATTCAGGCTTTTTACCCATTATTACCTGTGTTCCACCCCAGACATACTTCATAAAGCCTTTGGTATTCACATCTTTTTTAGGCTTTAATTCCAATAAGTCGGCTCCTGCGATGTCTTTAATTCCTTCTGCTATGAATTTTGTGTTGCCTTCAAAAGAATAAAAAATAATAAGCTTTTTTAAATCTCTACTTTGCATATTTAAACTCCTTTCTGTTTTCTTTTAGGTCAATTTCTTATGAACTCAGCCACTAGGTATTAGGATGATGGTTAAGGGTCTACTTCTCTCCATTAAATCTATATCGGTTTCCTCCTTTACCTACTGCACTCTTCATATCTAAAGCAGTCTACCAAATGATCATTGACAAGCCCTGCTGCCTGCATATGTGAGTAACAAATAGTGGGTCCGATAAACTTAAATCCCCTTTTTTTAAGATCTTTGCTAAGTGCTTCAGATTCTACCGTCTTAGCTGGAAGCTCCTCAAGGGTTTTCCAACTATTCTTTATGGTATTTCCTCCAACAAATTGCCATATGTAATTGTCGAAGCTTCCAAACTCCTCTTGTATTTTTAAAAATGCCTTGGCATTTGCTACAGCGGCTTCAACTTTTTTTCTATTCCTGATTATTCCCTTATTTTTTAGAAGTTCTTCTATTTTTTTATCATCATATTTTGCTACCTTCTCAGGATCAAAATTATCAAAGGCTTCTCTATAGTTTTCTCTTCTTTTAAGTATGGTTATCCAGCTTAATCCAGCCTGGGCACTTTCTAAGACTACAAATTCAAAATGCTTCCTATCATCATGAACTGGGACTCCCCATTCCTCATCATGGTATTCAATATATATGGGATCATCACCAGCCCAATCACATCTTTTTATCATTTGGTTATTCCCCTTTCTCTTTATTTTATGAGCTTCTATAAAGCTTGAAATTAATTATAGACATTCCACTATATTTTTACTTCCCTTCTTCCTCTTTTTGAGAAATAGAGTCTGCTGCGAGTCTTCCCATAGAAATAGCAGCCTGTATATTATATCCTCCGGTGTCTCCATCTATATCCAATACTTCACCGGCAAAATATAATCCTCTTACAATACGGGATTCCATAGTCTTTGGACTTACTTCCTTTAGTGATATTCCACCCCTTGTAGCCATAGCTAAATGAAATTCTCCTAAGCCTTCAACCTCCATAGGAAAGCTTATTAGCATTTCTATTAATTTGCTTCTCGTTTTCTTATTTAATTCTGCACACCTATGATCCTCTGGAATATTAAGAAGCTCCAGAAGCTTATCTGTAAATCTCTTTGGAAGCTGAAATTCCTTAAGTATTGTCTTAACAAGTAGCTTCCCATTCAAAGTAACCTTTTTTATAAAGCTAGACCTAAATTCTTCTTCGCTCTTAGCACCTACAAAATTGATTTTAACAATATCTCCAGGTAGTACGTATCTAGAGAAATTAAGTATTCCCGGTCCCGATATATTTTTATGGGTGAGTAGGACATCACCACTAGAGCTCCTTATCTTCTTATTATTTCGCCATAGACTAATTGGTCTGTTTTCAAAGGATAGCCCCGATAGCTCTTTAAAGTCATAGCCCTTTATATATATGGGTGCTAGGGCTGGAGCAGGTTTTTCAATGGTGTGACCAAGCTTTTGGGCAAAGATATATCCATCTCCAGTTGAGCCTGTATTTCCATAGGATTTTCCACCGGTAGCTATAACTAAGTATTTTGATTCATACTCACTATCCTCTGTTTTTATATAAAATAACCCACTTTCTTTACTATGCAAAGCTTCCTTTACTCTTTGATTATATTTTATATTTACATCTTTTTTTCTACATTCCTTAAGCAATACCTCTAAGACACTTGACGACTTTAAGGTTTCTGGAAAAACTTTTCCACCTTCATTACATATTAATTTTAATCCATTTTTCTTAAAAAACTCTATTAAATTTTCATTAGAAAATTTGAAAAGAGCATGTTTAACAAACCGTCCGTTGTCTCCATAAAAATTCAAAAAATCCTTTATATCTCCATCATGGGTCAGATTACATTGTCCTGCCCCTGAAATCAAAAGCTTTTTTCCAGCACAAGAATTTCTCTCAAGAACTAAAACCCTTCTTTCCTTGCCCCCAGCCTCTATGGCAGCAAATAAGCCTGCAGGCCCTGACCCAATGATAATTATATCAGCTTTCATAATTTAATTGCCTCCCATCTATGTTTAAAGATAAACCCTTTTAAACCTTAATTAATTATTATTAACGTATTCTCTTACAGCTTTAAACCTATAAAAATAATTATTTCCATAAAAATACTTTTATATTGTTGACAAAATAATCTGTAGATATTATAATCCTATACAAATAATATCATTAAATTCTTTGACTGGAAATAGTAGATAGGACATGAAGCAAAAGCGAGCTGGAAATGGTGGAAGCCCAGCGTGGATTTCTTATTGAATGGCTCCATGAGAAGCAGTGTGAAATCATCTGAGAGTATCACTTGCCGTTGGTCTTACGTTATAAAGACAGGATATCGAAATAGATTACTACTATTTCCGTATCTGAAAAAGTGAGATAGAAATTCTATCTAAATTAGGTGGCAACACGGATTCCAAGCATTTCGTCCTATATATTAGGAGTTGTGCTTTTTTTATTGGTTTATCTTAAACCTGCTGCCCTCTATGGTTTAGAATTATAGTCTATCTAAATTGGGTGGTACCGCGAAACCTTAGACATTTCGTCCCTTTTATGGGGATGAAATGTCTTTTTTTATAGGTTAAGTCCCTTTTCTATAGCTTATTTCTAGGCTTATTTGATGCAGGCTGCAATGAAGTTATCAGAAGTAAAAATTTATTGAGAATGTGAGGATGATAGTATGAAAAGATTAGAACTGCCTAAAAGCTTTGGAGAATTTGGAGGACAATATGTTCCAGAAGCACTTAAAGGTGCATTGCTTGAATTGGAAAGAGAATACTTAAGGGCTAAAGATGATGAAGATTTCATCAAGTCCTATCATTACTATGTAAAGGAATACTCTGGAAGACCCACTCCATTATATTATGCTGAAAACCTAACTCGAAAGTTTGGTGGTGGAAAGATTTATCTTAAAAGAGAGGATTTAAACCATACGGGGGCCCATAAAATTAATAATGTCATAGGTCAGATTCTATTAGCCAAGAGGATGAAGAAAAAGCGTATTATTGCCGAAACCGGTGCTGGTCAGCATGGTGTTGCAACAGCAACTGCCTGTGCGATGTTTGGAATCGACTGCGAGATTTACATGGGAGCAGAGGATACTAAAAGACAAAACCTAAATGTTTATAAAATGAAGGCCTTAGGAGCTAAAGTACATCCAGTTAAATCCGGCACAGCCACATTGAGTGATGCTGTAGATGAGGCTATAAATGCTTGGGTGGCAAATACCCATGATGCCTTTTATTTATTAGGGTCTGCAGTAGGTCCACACCCTTATCCCACTATTGTTAGGGATTTTCAGAGAATCATAGGCGATGAGGTTAAGGAGCAAATCCTAGAAAAGGAAAATAGACTTCCCAACTATCTAATTGCATGCGTAGGAGGTGGCAGTAATGCCATTGGATTGTTCTATCCATTTTACAAAGAACAGGATATAAATATATACGGTGTTGAAGCAGCAGGTCTAGGAGTTGAAACTAATAAACATGCAGCTACCATTACAAAGGGTTCTATTGGCATAATTCACGGTATGATGACCTATGTTTTGAAGGATGAAAATGATGAAATCATGCCAGTCCACTCTATATCGGCTGGCTTAGATTATCCCGGTGTAGGTCCAGAGCATGCCTTTTTGTATTCTACAGGCAGAGCAAAATATGTTTCCGTAACTGATGAAGAAGCTATAGACGCTTTTAAGACCCTTACAAAAACAGAAGGGATAATACCAGCCCTTGAAAGCTCCCACGCCATTGCTTATTTGATAAAAATGGCTCCCAAAACTAAAAAAGATGATATTATAGTTGTAAATTTATCGGGCAGAGGTGATAAGGATATTCAGAGAATATCACAATATGAGGACTTTAAATAGGTTAAAATACTTTAACTGCATATATAAATTTATTGTTTATAGGTAACAAACAATAGGTATCATTTTAATAAATTGTGGCAAAAAAAAGACAACAGGTTGATTTCATTTTCAACCCACTGTCTTTTTTAGTATATGAGAAATATGTATCTATTATGCGGATATTTTTCTAATTCTGATATGATATGCTTCTACAACTTGATTAAATCTATTAAACAGACTTGAATATATTTCATTCCAATTTCTACTTAATGTATGATTCCTAGCATTTTTTGAAAGCTTTTCTATGAGCTTTTCATCTCCTAAAAGAACTTCAATTTTTCCTGCCATCTCCTCTGAATCCCCTATGTCAAATGCCATTCCATTTTCCATGTCTATAAGATTTTCTTGCACGCCGCCTGCAAAGGGAGCTACTACTGGTAATCCCGAAGCCATTGCTTCAAGAATTACATTTCCATAGGTTTCACTACTTGATGGGAAGGTAAAAATATCTGCCGAAGCATAATATTTCCTAAGTTCTTCTCCTGTTTTATATCCTACAAAAACAATATTTTCTATATTTTGATTCTTCAACTCCTGCTTGCTTGGTCCATCACCTATAACTAATAATTTGAATTTCAAATTCCTTTTATTTAATATTTTCACTGCATCCATCAGGACGTCTAACTCTTTCTCTGGTGCTATTCTTCCTACATAAAGTAGTATCTTCTCGTCATGGTTACAGTATTTTTTTCGCAGGTCTTCACTTCTTTTTTTACTGGTAAACTCACTGGTTTCTATTCCTCTACTCCACAACTCCACATTTGTAATTCCATGCTTCTCCATATCCCCCTTCGTAGCAATTGACGGACATAGATTGATATAGCTAAAGGAATGAAACCATCTGAAAAATGACCATACTGGGCTTTCTAATATTTCTAGTTTATAGTGTTTAAGATATCTTGGAAAGTCTGTAGAATAATTTGAAACAATTGGTATTCCCCTTTCCTTTGCATACCTAAAGCCCGTAAGGCCAATGGCAAAGGGTGTGACTATAAAGATTAAATCGGGCTTAAATTCATCTAAGTCCTTCCTTATTTCTCTATATCTTGGAATTGCAATTTTACGTTCTGGATAAAGGAAGAAATTAAAGCTGCTAAAGGATACAATATTATCCTTTTTCGCATTTTCCTCTCCGGGTATAAAGAATTTATATTCTATATCTGTAGTATCCAAGTAATTTTTCATCTTTGATAGTGTCTTTGTAACTCCATTGATTTCAGGCAAAAAGGTATCTGTAAAAATTGCTATTCTCATTACAAGCCCCTCTTTCTTCTAGAATATGCAAAATCTTAAAATTTTATAGCTAATAATTGTAATATTTTCTTTATTAACTAAAAAAACTTAAAATAGGTAAAATATGATAAATATGCTATGAAAAATCCTATAAACACATCCGTCGGGTAATGGAAGCCTAGATAAACCCTGGACATACCCACCAAAGACGCAAGCACTAGAAAAAAGATAGCTAATCCAGATATATGATATGCCAGTACAAATGCTAATGCAAAGGCCGCATTGGTATGTCCCGAGGGAAACGAATACTGGCAGGAAGGGGGATTTATAGCAATGGCCTTTTCAAGTATCTTATAGGGTCTTTGTCTTCTAACTATTCTTTTTATACAATGTACTATTGCTTGACTTAAAAGGAGGGTCCACACAAGGTCTATTCCTATTTTTCTTATTTCGTATTTCTGAAATATAAAGAATATAAGGGGAAAAATAATTGCAAATACCACAGAACCTAGATGAGTAATATTTTTCATTAGTATATCAAGAAAATTACAATGCAATTTCCTGTTAAATAAATAGTATATAGATGCATCACTTTTTTTAACATAATTGGTCAACACACTCATTAATAAGTCCCTCCTCTATAAATTTATTGTAATTGTCCATTGTTAATAATATGTTATATTTGGGTTATGGCAATTTAAATTCTATGTTAAATTCAGTAAATAGATATACTATGGGGCTTGTGACCTTCATCAAATCCTAGTTCCTAGCAGCCTATATCATTCCTTTGGGTATAAATCCAAAAGCTTTGCTTTTACAATTAAGCTGCTGCTATTGATAAACAGCACCTACATTATAGAGGGAATAAAAAAACTCCTCTGCTTAAAATAGTATTGAGCTTTTTAGCTCAAATACTAAAACAAAGGAGAATCTAGACTTAACATTAATAGCTTAGTCTGTTGAAAATGGAATTGTAGATGCTGGATTATAACTATAGATCATTTATAAATTTACTTACTTCATCAGCCCACACATAATAGGGCTTCATATTGGCTGGAAAGTGGGCTTGATTTTTTATTTCCACATATTTTTTATTCTTAGAACCTAATTTTTGAAACACTTTTTTAGTATAGTATTTGGGAGTCATTTCATCTGCACCGGGCTGCATAATAAAAGTGGGGATTTTGAATGATTCATGGGGCTTTTTAGGTTTACTTTGTAAAACTAAGCTGGCAGCTCCCCTTAAGGTTATATGTGTACCTGCCTGGGGGTCTTGCTTTATGAGCTTATTTAACTCGTCAGACTCCGTAAGTGTGTCATAGGATATTAATCTATATGTTTTTAATCTCATTTTACCAAATAGTTTCGACATAATTTTAAAGATTGGTATTAGAATATATGTAAATCTCTTTGTTGAAGTCTCATTAATCATGAATTCTCTATCTGCAAAATCTATTAAACACCAGCATACCAATGCATTAAAATTTTCATCTTCACATGCAGCGGCATAGGCTAATGGTCCACCCATGCTGGCTCCACCTATTACTACTTTTCCTTTAAACCTACTACGTGCATACTTGGCAGTATCTATTAAGTTTTGCTTATGCACATTCCATTCAAAATCACCCCTTAAGCCCTCATTATAGCCGTATCCCTGCATATCGGGAACAACGAGATTAAATCCTCTCTCAAACAAAGGTATGGTAAAGGGTAGAAGTAGTCTTGCATATCCAGCTATTCCATGGGCAAAAATAATAGTTGGGGCATTTTTATTTCCTGTATCGTATATTTCCAGATTTATATTTCTTCCATTCGACTGAATCTTGTCAATTACAACATTCTTTTCCCATTTTTTTATAAGGTCTTTTTCCCACCATTTTTCCATGTAATTTTTCCAGAAATCGTCTCCCGTGTACATATAGTCCCTCCATCTTAAATTTCTTACAATATATATTTCCTATAAGTATGCGATAAATAAAAACAGGTGTAAATTTCAACATAGTAGTAAGCGTATAATTTTCTTTAGCTCCTCTTTAGTATCCTTAACATTACTTGGAAATTCATATAATATCGCTCTTTCCAACATTTCATGTATAGTAAGATAAAGGATTTTAAAGGTCAGTTCATTTACATCCTTCTTGACAATCCCCTTTTCCTTTGCAGATAATCCCCAGCTATAAAAGTACCTTACAAATCTATCCGTTTCCTTTTCGATTAAAGTCTTATCATTATGAAGCTCTAGGATATCAGTTCCGTGAAGGAATTTCACTAACTCTAAATCCTTCTGCATCATATCAACTATATAATCTATTAGTACTTCAATTTGCTCTATACTAGGGTTAGCAATGTCTAAAGTACTCAAAGAATTTGTAAACCATTCTAGTGCACGGACATACATGGCTCTAAGAATATCTTCCTTGGTTTCAAAATAAAGATAAAAGGTCCCCTTAGCAACACCTGCCATCTCAACAATTTCCCTAACAGAGGTTTTATTAAAGCCCTTTTTTGAAAATAGAGTAAATGCTGAAAACATAATATCACTTTTTGTTAAAAGTGCCTTGCTGCTATACATCTCATAGTCTTCTGATGTATGTATTACTCCCAACACATATTTTTTAAACCCCATATTATACAGACATCCTTTGCAAATATTTCCTGTAATCATTTAGTATTTAAAGTATATCATAAATATTTTCCTTAATTTATAGTCAAAACCACGCTAACGGTCAGTATTATTAGTACCAAAATTATATAATCAGTATTTATACCACTATGGTCATGCATATATTCATAATGGTTACTCCACACTATATACTTCTATTAAATTTGTTATACTATCCTTTATAAGCTTTTGATGTATATATCTTAATACTATTTTAAATATGATTCATACTCTACGTAAAAATAGGACAGTCAACGTTGAAGAAATTGGCGGGACTTATACTAGAAAATTTTATTGTAGACAGATAATTGCTCCTAGTACTAGCCATGTAAATGTTCCTGTAACGTATCAATATGCATGAGTAACAATTTTTTATAAAGATGCAAGTTTTAGAACAGAACGAGTAGAATATGTTAATGTGATTCATGATACTCCACCAAAACTTGCTAACAACTAAATAAAAAGAACTAAAAAACTGACATTAGTAGCTATTAACAAGCTGTCAGTTTTTTTATGTAATAAATCTGTTATTATAACATAAGATTAGGGTCAGGCTAGAACATGTAATTCAAAACATCTATTTACTATTCCATATTTTTGATGCTAAATGATATGAAACTCCTAAGAACTCTGATAACTTAACTTGATTTATTGCTTTATACTTCAATACTTCTTTAATAAACTCTTTTCTTAATCTTAGCTTTTCTCCTCTAAGATATTTGCCTTTAATCTCATTAACACTCATTCGTCACCTTTTACATCAAATCCCTCTCTTTCATCAAAAAAAACATAATACTTTTTATATTTAAACTTTTTTATAAACACATTTACACCTACAAAATAAATACTGACTAATAACACAGCC
>JANQEZ010000045.1 GCA_028278115.1 Clostridia bacterium | reverse complement strand
TATACAAACTAAATATTAGAGATACCAGTAGATTATTTGATTCAGAGAGTTTGAAATTTATTGAGCTTCAGGGCGGAATCATAAATGATATCGAGTATTTTAAAAAAATGAAGAGGGAAAAAGGGATTATTGTAAAGGGATTAAAATAGATAAAAAATGAATTCTATATAGACTTCAGTAACAATTTGATTTTTTTTTCATATTCTAATACTGAAGGGGGAAAACGACCATGTATTATTATCCATATAGCAACATGCAAACCAATAGATGGCATAGAAATACTCCAACCAATTCAGCTGATTCATATATCAGATTATTTCATGCCTCACCTAATGCACCGGCTGTAGATGTATATGTAAACGGAAATCCTGTTGCTAAGAATCTTAAATTTAAAGACTTCTCGCAATATCTACCGGTTTCAGCAGGTAACTACAAGGTAGAGATTTATCCCACGGGAAGAAGGGAAAATCCAATTTTAGCTACAGATGTTTATATTCCAAAGGGTACAATTTTTAATATAGCCGCCATAGGAGATTATCCAGAAACAAGTTTATATTATATTCCGGAGCCAACTAAGGCACAAAGCTTTGGAAGACCTTGCATAAGATTCGTTCACCTGTCAGCTAGTGCACCAAGGGTTGACATAAAGCTATCGGATGGGAGAAAGCTCTTTAGTGATATAGGATATAAGGATATTACAGATTATGTCTGTGTTCCTACGGGAACCTATAGCTTTAATGTTACTCCTGTAGGCAGTAATGATGTAGTATTGACCATACCAAACCTTAAACTGGAACCAAACACGTATTATACAATTTATGCAGTTGGAAAGCCGGGCAGCTCACAGCCGCTACAAGCTGTAGTAGCCAAGGAACCGAGATAAAATATATTATTGCTTAACGTCCCTTTGTGTATTATTAATCAAGGGGTTTTTTCTTGTTCATTTTAATCAATCTGTAAACAAATATAGAAACTTTCCATAACCTTTTCCTTATTTTTTAGACCCTCTGAGCTTTCTAAAGCATTCAACATTAAAACATCTTTTGTTCTTTACAATATATTTACCCTTAAATAGTATAAATAAAAAAACATAGAAAAGCAGGAAAAAAAGTAATGGCATAGAATAGAATGAATAGAATATATTACCAACAATTAAACTAAGGAGGTCATTCTAGTCATGGAAAAAGGGAAATTAGTGTTTATTTTTGTTATTGTGATGTTGATGATTTCATCATTTTCATCATTAGCTGCAGGGGAAGCAATAGAGGTGTCGATTGATGGGGAATATGTAAAATATAGTGATGTAACAGGATATCCCTTCATTGATGAGAATAATTATATTCAAGTGCCTTTAAGTGTCACTTTAGAGGAGTTTGAGAGAATTATAGGGCTTCAAAATGACTCAGGGATAATATCAACGAATAGTGGTACAGAGCCAACAATAAGTAGCGGTGCAGTAGCGGTAATTAGAAATAATAGAGTACATGTACCGATAAGGATGCTTATGGAAATGTTTAAATGTGATATAAACTGGAATAGTGCAGAAAAAATAGTAGAAATAAATAGCCGAACACCCATAGGTGAAGAAAGCAGCAAAAAACCAAAGGTTAAAATTGAAGCACCTAAAGAGACTGAGGAGGATAAAGCTACAATAGAAATAATAACTGATAAGGATAATTCAATATTTTTAAATGGAGAGAGAATAGAAGTTAATGATAAAAATAAATATGTAGTTGACTTAGTAGAAGGGGACAATGTAATTAAATTAGAGGTAATGAATCAATATGGGAAGAAGACTGAAGAATACTTTATGATAGAAAGAACTAAAGCTAAAGTTTATTTAGATATCTCAACTCCCTTTGGTAAAACTGTACGAAAAAATAGAGCTTTGATAGAGGGTAGAACTAATCCAAAAAACGAAGTGAGAATTAACAATAAGAAGATAAAAATAGATAGACATGGAAGCTTTTCCTACACTTTTAGGGGTTTAGAGGTTGGAGAAAATAATATAATTGTAAGTGCTAAAAATAAAGAATTTAACAAAACAATAGAAGAGCATGTGAAGATAAATTATAGGTTAAAGAAAGACGAAGAAGAGGATAAAGATGATTTTGATGAAAAGCAAGTAAGGGAAAATAAAGATGTAGCAAAACCAGATGGCGATTTAGATGCTGACCCACCGGTGATAAAATTAGATAATGAAATACCTAAAACAATTGATAGAGATAGCTTTACAATTAGCGGAATATGTACAAAAGCAAACTATATAGTTATAAATACTCCACTTAACCAAAGTGGAAGGATAAAGCTTAAAGATGATGGAAAGTTTAGTTTGAAAGCACAACTTTTTACAGGGGAAAATGGCGGAACACAGTCGGCAAAAGGAGTATATAATTATATTCAAATATTTGCTGTAAATGAAGATAAGATTACTGCATATGAATATATTGTTTACTATAAAGAATCTGATGGTGATAAAGAATAATCTCATTAACTGACATGATAATTACAGAAAATAAGAGGACAGAGAAGGATTCAGATGGAGAGGATATTAAGATTATAACAAATAGCTTTCACTGTGCTTCATGTCATACTTTTGTTAAGAGCAAAGATATAGTAGAAAAAATTTAAAACTAATTTTAAAAAAGATGTCATATAACAGACATCTTTTTTTAATCCCTTAAATAAACATCTAGTACTTTACATTCTAATATTTATTATTTCTCCATATAATTTAAAAGGCAGTATTTGTATAAAATGATTTTATGGAGGTATAAAGCATGGTAATTACACCCAATATACCTAATTTACCCTATGTTGAAAAAAATGGAATCAAATACTTCACATTAGTTGCAGAACCAGTAAAGACTGAAATACTTCCGGGCATTTTTATGAATGCTTGGGGATATAACGGTATAACACCCGGACCCACCATATGTGTATATCCGGAAGACTACATATGCATAAGAGTATATAATAAATTACCCCAACCAACCAGTGTGCACTGGCATGGACTAGATGTACCAAATGTAATGGATGGTGTACCGGCAATTGAGCCTTCACCTAGAATTGATCCTGGATATTACTTTGATTATCACTTTAGGATTACAAATCCACCAGGGACCCATATGTATCATTCCCATTTCTATACAGTCAAACAAGATATGATGGGGCTTGAAGGGGGATTTATTATCCTTGACCCCAATGAAACTAAAGAAGATATACAAAGGGATTACTATCTTATGCTGGGAGCTTTAAGCTGAAGGGTTTAAAGGAAGGTGTCCTTAAAGAGGGAATTTATGATATTGACCCCTTTTCAAATAAGGGAAACTTTTTCACTATAAATGGAAGATGCTTTCCATATACCACTCTCCTGCCAATCAAGGAAGGGGAGCGTGGACGTATAAGATTTGGTAACATAGGTATGATGAATCATCCCATCCATTTTCATGGACACCAGTTCTATGAGACGGCAGCCGACGGTAATGCTATTGCAAAGGAAAATCAGCTTAAAAAGAATACAATACTCATCTCATCGGGAACAACGAGGGATATTGAATTTCTTGCAAACAACCCCGGTAGGTGGCCCCTTCACTGTCATTTTCCCCATCATGTCAGCAATAATATGACCCTACCGCTAGGAGGCATGACTACGGCAGTGGTATATGAATAAGTAAAAGCTATAGCACATATACTGTATATTGTCGGATGAACTTGATGAGTCTACCCTCGTGAAAGAATATTTGGCTATAGAGTTGACATACTAATATTACATGTGTAATATTAAAGTGATTGAAAAGCTTAAGGATATGTGGGGCTTTTTAATTGCCTTAAATATTACATGTGTAATATTTAAGACATATGAGATAAGGGAGGGACAAAAAAATAAATGAGATTTTCAATAAGAATTAAGGGGGCTAATGGAATGAAAAATAAAATATCTATCATGCTTGCTTCATTATTGATTCTAGGAAGTTTGATAGCATGTACAGGGGAAGATATGAAGGAGAAAATCAGTAATTATGAAAATCATAAGGAAGTTGATTCAGGAGAAGAGAAGGTAACTAGAGAAATTAGCTATAGTGAAGATAATGCTCCTAAAGAAATTGATATTAGCAATGATGTAGAAAAGTATTTTAAAGGCTATAATGGTCAGTTTAAATTATATGATATGGAAAACAACGTATATTTTATCTACAGCGAGAACGAGCTATCCAGAAGAACATGTCCAGCCTCTACATATAAGATACTAAAATCTCTTATAGCATTACAAACGGGGGTAGTAGAAGATGAGAATACCATGAAAAAATGGGATGGGAAAAAACGTTTTATACCTCAGTGGAATAAAGATCACACCCTTAGCTCAGCAATAACTAATTCCGTAGTATGGTATTTCCAAGAGGTAGCAAGGGATATTGGAAGAGAAAGAATGCAAAAACATATAGATGAAGTGGGATATGGAAATGGGGTAATAGGTGACAAGATAGATATGTTCTGGCTTGATGAATCATTAAAAATATCCGTAGATGAGCAATTAGAATTTATTACAAGATTACACAGAGAAGAACTACCCTTTGATAAAGAAAATATACAGAAGGTAAAAACTATGCTAATAGATGAAGAAACAAAGGAAAGTATATTCGCTGGAAAAACCGGTACATTTTTAGAGAATAATGATTCCCCCCTTGGTTGGTATGTTGGATATGCTGTAGCAAATGAAAAACCCTATTCCTTCGTCACAAGGATAGAAAAGGCAAAATCAGGGGAAAGCGGCAAAATTACAGGCCCAATAGCTAAAGAGATAACAAAAGAAATACTTAAGGAGCTAGATATAATAAACTAAGCTTAAACTGCTAAACAACAAATTATCCTTAAAGGCTGAGGCAAATGAACAAGTGAATACTGGACTTTTTCATTTGTATTTTATTTATTTTATAGTATATTTAACAATCAAGCACATTGCATAATATGTAATTTTCTTAAGCATGAGGTAGGCAATTTGTAAGAAATTATTAAATTTAAAACAGTACTCTATTAATGATATACTAAATATAGAGCAGGAATCTTAAATAATTTTGTAAAAAAGGTGATGAAATGAAAAGATTTCCTCAAATATCTGATACGGAATGGAAGGTAATGAAAATTCTTTGGAAGGAATCACCAATCACCGCCAATGATGTTGTTAATAAATTAGATGGTGTTGTTGATTGGAGTGATAGAACAGTTAGAACCTTGCTAAATAGATTAGTGAAGAAGGAAGTAATCTCATTTAACAGGGATGGAAGAGAGTATCTCTATTATCCCAGAATTTTAGAAGATGAATGTATAAAGAAGGAGAATAAATCCTTTCTAGAACGTGTTTATGGCGGAGACATTAATCTAATGTTTGCAAAGTTCCTTAGGCATGAAGCCTTGAGTGAGGATGAAATTGAAGAGCTTAAGAAAATTTTAAATGATAAAGAGAAGGACGGTAAGGGAAGAAAAAGATGATGCTTTTAAATGTACAATCTACTCTACTGCCTATATACATATAAGATTTTGATTAGGTTTTTTACCTTGAACAGAAGGGGGGAGAAGGATGAGAAAATATCTTATATTTGTTTTAGTCATTGCACTTGGATTTGGAATATTACAATTGGTACAAGCTGAAGATAATGAGACATACTCCATGAAGATGCCTAAATTTGATATAGAAATAGATGGAAATGTGGTTGATAACCAATATAATAGAAATCCTATATTAGTTTATAACGGTATAACCTATATTCCAATAAGCCATGAATACTATGGTTTATTATCTATTGAATGCAAATGGTCAGATGAAAAGGGACTTATGATAAATACAGGTGAAGCCTATGGTAAACTCATACAGGATAGGTCTGTTAATAATAATTTAGACGAGTATTACAATGCGGTGAAACCAAGCTTTGATGTCTACTTCAACGGCAGACTTATTGATAACGACAGCCAAGAGTTTCCTATATTAGTATACAATAGCATTACATATATTCCCCTTACTCAAGATTTCTTAAATAGTGGATTGAATATAGATTTAACATGGAATGAAGAAAATGGACTGACAATAGTACCTAAAAATATAAGAAAAAGCGAACTAACTATAATAAACTTAAGTAATAATATTCTAGAAGAGGCAATCAGAGATAAGCTGGTTAAACCACAGGGAGAGCTTACAATATCAGATTTAGAGTCTATAATTACCCTCAGCTTATCAAATAGAAACTTAAGTAACCTAGATGGAATAGAGTATTTGACAAATATTGAGGAGCTATATCTTGATAATAACAGCTTAGAAAAAGTAGACAAGCTTAGTAGGGCTACAAAGCTAAGGACTTTGCATCTTCAGAGAAATCTCATTAGCGACATTTCTCCCTTAGCTGACCTTAAAGGATTAGAGGAGCTTTCCTTAAACGGAAATAGGATAGAATCTCTAGAACCGTTAAAAAATCTCGTTAATTTAGAAAGACTGTATTTTACTGAGAACAATATTACAGACATTGAAGCCATAAGGGGTCTTGTGAATTTAAAGAGCATATATATGAAGTTCGGTAACAAGATAAGGGATTATAGCCCTATAGTGAGCTATTATGGAAATATACTAGAGAAGGACTTTTTCTTAACAGAAGAAGAGCTTGAAAATCTGCTAACTAATAGACAAAAGCCCCTTCTTAATATAAAAGAATTAGTTGAAGAGGCTGGACTTAGGGAAAGGGAAGAATTAAAGCTTAATGGGTACTATGCTATTTCTTCCTATGAACAGTTTAAGGAATTTCAGAAAAGAGGAAGTATTAAAGACTTTGACTCAATATCATTTGGCTGGACCTTTGTAGATTATGACAAGGAGGAAAATAAAACCTTTATAAATGTAGACAGCCTTAACGATGATTTTTATATACCCAAGGGATATAAAGAGCCTATTGAGTATATAGAAACAAATAATATAGATACAAACCTCAATATATATACATCAAGTAATTACAATGAAATATTTCAAAACTCTAATGCAATGATAGATGAAATCCTCAGCCTATTGAGGGGGAAAAATAAGGATTATCAAGACTTGACCTTTGATGGGGTAGTAATGGATTACGAAAATCTCCCCACAGAGCATAGAGAAAATTATGTTGATTTTCTAATAAAGCTTGACGAGAAGCTGGTTAAATATGATAAAAACTTAATCGTGGCCGTCTCTCCAATTAGCTCCTATGATTTTGGAAAGATAGCAGAAATAGCAGATAATGTAATTCTGATGCTTCACGATTATGATATAAAAAACACAGGAAATCTTTCTATAATTGATGGAAAGGTTGATAATCCAAATACCCCAATTGAAAGGATAAAGGGAGATTTAATAGAGATACTAAATGAAATTGATAGAGAAAAACATATATCCAAGCTATGGCTTCAAATAAACTTTGCAATAAATCAGTCAAATATCAAAGATGGAAGAACTTTAAATCACAAACCATATACCCCTGACTATCACAGCTTAGCCAAGAGGATAGATTCAGAGATAAATAGTGGAAAAGATATAGAAGCTTTGATAGGATACAGTGAAATATACCAAAATCCCTATATATTATATACTGAAGGCGATATCACGAGTTCAATATGGTATGAGGATGACAGAAGTGTGGCTGCTAAGATTAAATTGGCAAGGGACTTAGGTTTAGGGGGAATTTCTCTTTGGAGAATTGGAAACATACCAGAGTATAGCTCAGATTATTATCTGGATACATGGAATGTAATAAATCAGACCATTGAATAGATAGTAAAACAAGATATTTTTAAGGAGACTATGTGATGAAGAGTCAACGGGGGAAATTTAAAGTAATGAAGCCCAAATTAATAAACGGGATTGAGAAAAATCCTTTGAAAATTGGCGATATTGAAGATGAGAATAACTATACTGATATTTATATATCAGATTATAACATAGAAAATGAAACTGCAAGGCATGTAAGCTTTAAGGGTGTATTTTTCAAAAAAGTGAACTTTAAAAACCTAGAGCTATCATCATTAGATCTGACGGATGTGAGATTTGAAGACTGTGATTTATCAAATGTAGATTTTAGTGGAGCTATTGTGCATCGAGTAGAATTTATTAACTGTAAGCTTATGGGGATAAATTTAAGGGATGCATCACTGCAAAATGTTAGTATTGATAGGTGTAATGGCGGTTTTGCCTTTATGAGATTTATCGAATTGAAAAAGGTTAGTATCAAGGATAGCAGCTTTGAAGGTAGTGATTTTCAGGATAGTAAATTCAACAGGGTAGAGCTGGAAAACTGTAATTTTAGACTCAGTCAAATGTCAGGTACAAGTCTAGAGAGTGTGGATTTAAGCACATGCAATGTTGAAGGACTAGGCATAAGAATAGAGGATGTAAAAGGCACAATTATCTCCCCATTACAGGCTGTAGATTTTGCTAAACTACTGGGGATAAAAATAAAACTCTAATATATAGGGAACCAACTTTAAAAAGAAAGAAATTATATTGATGAGAGGGGGATTATAATATTTTATTTCCGCTTATGCAATGAACCTGTTTTTTATATATTTTAAAGGTGAAAACAGATTCATTGAAATCACTAAAATAAAATATCATAATCCTTT
>JANQEZ010000019.1 GCA_028278115.1 Clostridia bacterium | reverse complement strand
TCCTTCATAATGTATTCTTGCCTTTCTTGACATCTATTCCTCTCTTCTTTCTTTTCTTTTTTTATTATATCACATTTTACTTGTTCTAGCCTGACCCTATTTCACTAATAAAAGAAAATGAGGAAATGATAATTGACTACACTACTTCAAAATTTTTAGATTTACCACATGAAAAATGGTTTACAAAAAATGTGTCTTATCTTTTTGCAATGAGAATAGTGGATGGTTATGAAAATAACACATTTAGACCTAATGGAGACGTAACAGTTGACGCATTTATAAAAATGATAGTAACTGCTTTGGGCTATGAAATTGAAAATGGAACAGAGTATTGGGCTAGTAATTTTATCAATAAGTCTATAGAGTTAGAATTGGTTAAGGAAAAGGAGTTGACGAACTACAGGAGACAAATCACAAGGTTTGAAATGTCTAGAATGCTTGCAAGGACTTTATCAGATGATGATATTGCTACAAGTATTGATAAAGATAAATTGATGCTAAAGGATTATGAATCCATGCCAGAAGAGTATAAGGAATACGTCACGCAAGTAATGGCGGCAGGCTTAATGACCGGTTATGAGGATGGCGAGTTTAAAGGCGATAAAAGAGTTACAAGAGCAGAAGCTGCAACTACTATATTGAGATTATTGGATATTGATTCCAGAGTTAAGTATTAATCCTTCAAGTGAAATTTTTAGAAGTTATCATAAACAAGTAGAATCATTCCATTTAAAAAAGTAAAATAGTATAAACTAGGTTTTAAATGTATAAAGAATGGGCTGTCTCACAATAGATTAAAAATCTAGAGTGAGACAGCCCCTTTTAAAATTAATCACCATGCTATTTTTTAAACATAACTTTTTAAGCAACTTCTCATTAACCGAGTGCTATTTTCCCTATATCTTTTCTATATTGTTTTCCATCAAATTTAATCTTATGGACTTCTCTATAGGCTATATCCCTAGCTGCTTCTATTGTTTTTGCCATACCTACTACTCCAAGTACCCGTCCCCCGTTGGTGACTACTTTACCGTCTAAAGCTTTAGTTCCGGCATGGAATATTATTGCTTCTTTTATATCTTCAAGCCCTGTGATTATTTTGCTTTTTTCATATTTTTCAGGGTATCCTTGGGATGCCAGTACGACACAAAGGGCTTTTTTATCTGACCATTTTATTTCTTGCTGCTTTAGTTTTCCTTCTATTATTGACTCAAAGATTTCAACTAAATCTGTTTCAAGCCTTGATAGAACAACCTGGGTTTCCGGGTCTCCAAACCTTGTGTTGAATTCTAGTACCTTTAGCTCTTTGTCCTTAATCATAAGTCCTATGAAGATTATTCCTTTAAAGTTTAATCCGTCGGTTTTAAGTCCACTAATAAAGGGGTTAAGTATTTCATTATATACCTTTTCCTTGATTTTGTCGGTATATATGATGCTTGGAGAATAGGTTCCCATACCACCTGTGTTTGGTCCTTCATCTCCATCAAATGCTTTTTTATAGTCCTGGGCACTAACCATTGGTACTATAGTTTCTCCATCGACAAAGCAGAGCATTGAAGCTTCTATTCCTTCAATAAATTCTTCTATGATTACCTTTGAGCCGGCATCGCCAAACTTCTTGTTCTGCATTATGATGTTAAGTGCTTCTTTGGCTTCATTCTCATTTTGTGCTATGACTACTCCCTTACCTGCCGCTAAACCATCAGCCTTTATGACCATAGGGAAGCCGTAGATTCCTATGTCTTTTATTGCTTCTTCTGCTTTTGTGTATTCTTTATATTTAGCTGTAGGAATATTATGTCTTATCATGAAATCCTTTGCGAAGGCTTTACTTCCTTCAAGCTTAGCACAGGACTTATTAGGTCCAAATATCTTTAATCCTTCTTCTTCAAATCTATCTACAATTCCATCTACTAGTGGTCCTTCTGGTCCTACTACTGTCAAATCAATCTTCTTTTCTATGGCAAAGGCGAGTAAGAGCTCTATATCTCCAACCTTTATATTAACTAGCTCTGCCATATTGCCTATTCCTGCATTACCCGGTGCACAGTATATCTTTTCTACCCTTGGGCTCTGTGAAAGCTTCCATACCAAGGCATGCTCCCGTCCACCACTTCCAATAACAAGGATTTTCATAGTTTCACACCCCCTATTGCCTTATTGGTAATATTATTGAGTCTCGCTATTCGGTATTCGCTTATCGCTTTTTATCTTTAAGTAGTTCTTTGTGGGTAAGAAATACTCAAAAGATATAAAATGCATCAATTCATTTGATTCTTAATCCTTTCCGATTAGCGAAATCCGAATAGCGTAAACCGAATTAATGTTTAAAATGTCTCATTCCCGTAAATACCATTGCTATACCGTACTTGTTTGCTGCATCTATTGAATCTTGGTCCTTTATTGAGCCTCCCGGCTGGATTATGGCTGTTATGCCTGCTTTGGCTGCTGCCTTTACAGAGTCAGAGAAGGGGAAGAATGCATCTGATGCCATTACGCTTCCCTTTATTTCTATGGCAGCTTGCTTTATGGAGTTTTCTAAGGCCCAAATCCTATTAACCTGTCCGGGTCCTATTCCTATGGTTTGTTTATTCTTGGCTGCTACGATACCGTTTGATTTAATATGTTTACATACCTTCCAAGCAAATTTTAAATCTTCCATTTCCTTTTCGGTAGGTATTCTTTCTGTGACTACTTTAAGCTCGCCATTGTAGAGCTCTGAATCTATATTTTGTATTAGAATTCCTCCGTTTACCTTCTTTATATCCACTGCACTTTTATTTTGTTTTTTGCCGATGCTTTCTAGCTTTAAAAGCCTTATATTTTTCTTTGATTTGAGGATTTTAAGGGCGTCTTCGTCAAAATCTGGAGCTATAACTATTTCAACATATATTTTGTTTATTTCCTCTGCTGTTATGCTGTTAATAGGTCTGTTTGCAGCTACTATTCCTCCAAATATAGATTTTGGGTCGCATTCGTATGCCTTTATATATGCATCGTAGATATCATATCCACTACCTACTCCACATGCATTGGTATGCTTTACTCCTACTACTGTAGGCTCTTCATACTCCTTTAAAAGCTCTAATGCTCCATTTGTATCGTTTATATTATTAAAGGACAGCTCCTTTCCGTGGAGCTGAACTGCATCTGCTAGTGATCCTTCCTTTTTTCCAACTTCTCTATAGAATGCCGCTTTTTGATGGGGATTTTCACCATATCTTAAAGCACTTACTTTTTCATATGTAAGGGTAAGCAGCTCTGGGAATTCTTTATCTTCTAATCTATTTCTCAAATATCCTGAGATCATTGCATCGTAATGGGATGTATGCTCAAACACCTTTAATGCAAGCTCATACTTGGTTTCATAGGATACCTCTTTATTTTCAGTTAATTGATTTATGACTTTATTATAATCTCTAGGGTCGGTAACTACTGTAACGTATTTAAAGTTTTTCGCAGCGGATCTTAGCATTGTGGGTCCGCCAATATCAATATTCTCTATTGCTTCATTAAGTTCTACATTTTCCTTTGCTGTGGTTTCTTTAAAGGGATAAAGGTTTATTACCAATAGGTCTATGGGGTCAATATTGAGTTGATTAAGCTGGTCCATATGGTCTTCATTGTCTCTTATAGCTAGTATTCCACCGTGGATAACGGGATGTAGGGTCTTTACTCTGCCATCTAAACATTCTGGAAAGCCTGTAACATCCGATACTTTGCTTACCTTAATATCACTTTCAATAAGCTTTTTAGCTGTTCCTCCGGTAGATATGATTTCTACCCCTAATTCCTTTAGCTTCTTAGCAAATTCTACAATTCCGCTTTTATCTGAGACGCTGATTAGAGCTCTTTTTATCATTTTAATACCTCCGTTTTTGGCTTATGGGTCTGACCCTTGATGGTCTATAGGCACTAGGTGCTGGGTGCTAGGCACTGGGAAAAGATTTTAGGGGTCATTCTTTTGGGATAAAAGACGTTACAGTCTTTTTTGTTGTTTTATGGGTCAGTTACAGACTCTTAGGAATTCGTATTTGGTCGGTTACAGCGTTGCTTTTATTGTATTTCCTACGAGGTCTATCTAAAAGCTCTTGTTTTTTTAGTAACGGTCCCTAAGGTTTTTCCTATGAGAATGTAACGCTGTAACGGTCCACAGAGTGTAGCCTATTAGGCTGTAACGAACCTTCTAAACTGTCCCTAGTATCCTAACCTTTCTGCCCTCTACTTTTAATTTATCCTCACAGAAAAGCTGAACTGCAAGGGGTAAAAGCTGGTGTTCTACTTCTAATACTTTTTTTGCTAGGGTTTCTATGGTATCATTGAAATCTACTTCTACGGGTTTTGGAATTATTATAGGTCCCGTATCGGTTCCTTCGTCAACGAAATGTACTGGAGCCCCCGTTAGGTTTACTCCGTAGTCCAGTACTGCTTTATGAACTTTTTCCCCGTAATATCCTCTGCCGCAGAAGCTTGGTATTAGGGATGGATGGATATTTATTATTCTATTTCTATAAAGCTGAACAATTTTTTCACTCAGTATACTCATATATCCAGCTAGAACTATTAGGTCTATTTGTTTTTCACTTAATATTTCAATGATTTTATCATTTCTTTCATTTATATCTGGAAAATTCTTCTTCCCTATATATATACCGTCTATATTATATTTCTTGGCTCTTTCCAAGGCATAGGCATCCTTTTTACTGGAAATGACTATATCAATTCTTCCGTTAATCTTTCTCTTTTCAATATTATCTATTATCATCTGGAGGTTGCTGCCTCTTCCTGAGACTAGAAGGGCAATTTTTTTTACCTGCATAGCTTCACCCCATGGGTGCCTTTTACAACTTTACCTATTTTAAAGGCTTTTTCGCCACTTTCTTCAATGAGCTCCAATATCTGATTAGCATTCTCCTTAGAGACTACGAATATATAACCTATGCCCATATTGAAGGTTTTAAACATTTCATCGGTATCAATGTTTCCGTATTTCTGTATTAAATCAAATATAGGTAAGGCATCCCAGCTTCCAAGGTTAATCTCCACACCTAAGTCCTTTGGAATGATTCTAGGAATATTTTCATAGAAGCCTCCGCCAGTTATATGACACATACCATTTACTTCATATTTCTTAAGCACTGCCATAACTGTATGAGCGTATATCTTAGTAGGTTTTATTAATGCTTCACCTAGAGTCTCACCCAGTTCTTCTATATACTTATCTACGCTGTATCCCAATTTGTCGAAGAAAAGCTTTCTTACTAAGGAGTATCCATTGGAATGTATACCGCTTGAAGATAGCCCTATAACTACATTCCCCTCTTTTATATTGGTACCATCAATAATCTTATCCTTGTCGACCATTCCTACACTGAAGCCCGCCATATCATATTCGCCTTCGTCATAGAATCCCGGCATCTCGGCAGTCTCTCCACCGATTAAGGCACAGCCTGCCTTTATACATCCTTCCGATACTCCCTTTACTATATCTGCTACCTTTTCTGCCTTTAGCTTACCAGTGGCTACATAGTCTAGAAAGAATAGCGGCTTTGCCCCCTGACACAGTATATCATTAACACACATTGCTACTAGGTCAATCCCCACTGTATCGTGTTTGTCCATCATAAAGGCAAGCTTTAACTTAGTACCAACCCCATCGGTTCCTGAGACTAAGACTGGAGCTGTGTATTCATTGACATCAAGCTGAAAAAGTCCGCCAAATCCTCCTAAGTCACATAGTACATTCTTGGTAAATGTATTCTTTACATATCCCTTCATCAAATCTACTGCCCTTGCACCTTCTTCTATGTTTACACCTGAATCGTTATAGGTTAATTTTTCATCCATGACATAGTCACCTCTTTTTCGATTATCGGGTTACGCTATTCGGTTTACGGAAAAGAGAATAACTGCATTTCTTTAGTAGGTAAAATGTAATCCGTAAACCATATTCCTTTTTCTTATTTTTTCTCAAACAGATACTTATTACCAGTATTTGGAACTTCCATGGGGTAGTTTCCACAGAAGCATGCTGTACAAAGTCTTTCATCCTTCATGTCTATGGATTTAACAAGACCTTCGACGCCTAGATAGCCTAGACTGTCAACTCCAATTGCTTCTCTTATCTCCTGTACAGAATGAATTGCTCCTATAAGCTGTTTTCTTGTAGGTGTATCTATGCCGAAATAACATGAATGGGTAACTGGTGGTGAGCTTACTCTTAGATGAACTTCCTTGGCCCCTGCATTTCTAAGCATCTCCACTATTCTTCTACTGGTGGTACCCCTAACGATGGAATCGTCAATCAAGATTATTCTTTTTCCTTCAACATTTTCTTTTAAAACGCTAAGCTTAAGCTTAACCATAAGCTCCCTCATCTTTTGGTCCGGTTGTATAAAGGTTCTTCCAAGATATTTATTTTTTAAAAGCCCCTGTCTAAATGGGATTCCCGATTCCTCAGCATAGCCAATGGCTGCAACGGTTCCAGAGTCAGGCACTGCCATAACTACATCTGCATCTACAGGGTGCTGCTGAGCAAGTATTTTACCTGCCTTGATTCTACTCTTATATACGCTTTGTCCGTCCAATACGCTATCGGGCCTTGCAAAATATACAAACTCAAATGAACATAGTGCCTTTTTCTTTCCTTCGTCATACATTATTGATTCTATTCCTTCATCGTCTATTATAACGATTTCTCCTGGTTTGACATCCCTTATAAATTCTGCTCCAACAACTCCTAGACCACAGCTTTCAGAGGATAAGACATATCCTCCGTCAAGCTTGCCTATGCAAAGGGGTCTTAATCCGTGGGGATCTCTGACTCCTATAAGCTTGCTCTCACAAATTATATTAAGGGCAAAGGAGCCTTTTATTTCCTTTGCTGCCGAGACTATTGCTTCTTTAAATCCAAGATTATAATTTTTAGCTATTAAGTTTGCTATTACTTCACTGTCGATGGATGTTTGGAATATTGAACCGTTATCTTCTAATTGATCTCTAATTCTATCTGCATTGACAAGATTTCCATTATGGGCAAGGGCAATTGAGCCGCCTTTGTATTGAACCACAAGGGGCTGAGCGTTTGTGACATAGCTTTCTCCTGTTGTTGAGTATCTAACATGTCCGATTCCTATATCTCCACTTAACCTATCAATTACTTTATCATTAAATACTTCTCTAACTAATCCCATTTCCTTATAGTATTGGATTTTGCCATTATCGTGTACTGCTATTCCTGCACTCTCCTGACCCCTATGCTGGAGTGTAACGAGTCCAAAGTATATCATTCTAGCTAGGTTTTCCTTGCAGCTTTTTGAATAAATTCCAAAGACTCCACATTCTTCATTGAGCTTGTCAAAATCAAAATTATTATAATACATGATTTCTTTTCCCTCCGTCTTGTGTTTGAAAAAGCATATAGGAGATAAGAAAAAGACTTGTAAAGACATATGATTCAATCCCTACCATTCTTTTCTTTTCTCCTATCCTCTATTTCCTAATATTATTTATTGCAGCCTTCTCCATACTTCTTCGTAGGCTGACTCAACCTCTCCTAAATCCCTTCTAAATCTGTCCTTATCAAGCTTCTCATTGGTCTTTGCATCCCATAGTCTACAGGTATCGGGAGAAATCTCATCGGCAAGTATAACTTCTCCATTATGGATACCAAACTCTATTTTGAAATCTACAAGCCTTATATTTCTCTCTTTTAAAAATTCTATCATTATATCATTAATCTTAACAGCATATTCCTTAACTTTTTTAAGCTGCTCATC
>JANQEZ010000440.1 GCA_028278115.1 Clostridia bacterium | reverse complement strand
AATACAAGAAGAAAATATTAAAGAATCAATATATAATACTACTACTACAACTCAACCAATAAAAAATAAAATAGTGAATATTCATACTAATAAACAGATGAATGTAGTTATTTATGAGCCAACTGAATTTGAAGAAACCCCACATATCATAGATAATCTAAAGAACAGAAGACCAGTGATTGTTAATTTAGAGAAATTAGATCAGGAATTAGCTAAAAAAATATTTGACTTTATCAGCGGTGCTATCTATGCCTTGGATGGTCAAATCCAAAAAGTTTCAAAGAGTATATTTATTTTAGCACCTAATAATATTGATATATCAGGGAATTTCAGTGAGGAATTTAGCGATAAAGGAATTTTCCAATGGTATAAATAAGTTGAAGAAGCTATTTTAGATTTTATAATCAATTTAAATGGAAGGTGATTAAGTGTATATTTTAAGAGAAACAATCATGAGATTTATTAGTTTGATAAACTTCTTGATTATTGTAAGGGCATTATTTTCATGGTTTAGCAGGAACTACTCTAATCCAATATACAATATACTATATCAGTTAACAGAGCCTATTTTGGCTCCATTTAGACTTTTGCAGGAAAAACTGGGTGTTAAAGGCATGATTGATTTTTCCCCTATTTTAGCCATATTGACCTTAGATATAGTAAGAAGAGTGATTTGGACGATTTTATAGAAGGTGTGTTAATTTGGACAAGAAAGCTATTATACAAAGATATTCCCTAGATGATAAATACGCAATAGAATTATTAAAGGTATTAGATAAAATTGAAACTGCTGCTCAAAAAAATATATATAAGCATACTAATTTTTTAGATCCCTATATTGCCTTTATTTGTGAAGATGTTTTAAAAGGTGAATTTGGTTATGTTAGATTCACTATTACTGGCGGCTATGAAGAGGCAGAGAGGAAAATAATCACTATATATCCTGATCATTTCGATGAAACATACGAAGATATACCTTTAAAAGTCATTAAGATTGAGGGTCTGCCAAGGGAGAAGCAATTTAATCATAGAGAGGTGCTAGGAGCTGTTTTAGGATTAGGATTAAAAAGAGAAAAAATAGGCGATATTATAGTTAATGATAAGACCATACAAATTGTAGCCCTTGAAGAAATTTGTGGATTTACTCAGCTGAGTCTGACAAAGATAGGAAGATACAAAGTCACTACCTATATTGATGATGTACAAAGCATTATCCCAAAGCAAAATGATTTTAAGATCATTACCGATACTGTAAAGTCATTAAGACTTGACTCCGTATCATCGGCAGGCTTTAATGAATCAAGAAATAGGACTGCTTTGGACATAAAGAAGGAAAAGCTAAAGGTCAATCACATTCCGATACTTTCTCCTTCCTATAATGTTAATGAGGGTGACTTGATTTCTTATAGGGGCAAGGGAAGAATTATGCTTGATAAGGTTTTGGGGGCGACTAAAAAAGAAAGATTAAGGATATCTATTAAAAAATTTATATGACGGGGGGTATATAATGATAACACCATTAGATATACAGAATAAGGAATTTACAAAGGCAATAAGAGGGTATAAAGAGGTAGAAGTAGATGAGTTTTTAGACACTGTAATTGCGAGCTATGAAAAATCCTATAATGAAAGTATAGAATTTAAAGAGAAGATTAGGATGATGGAGGAGCAATTAGAAAAATACAATAGTATAGAAAAAACACTTAAGGATACTCTAGTAGTGGCACAAAGTACTGCTGAAGAAGTGGTAATGAATGCAAATCAGAAGGCTGAGATTATAATAAGGGAAGCTCAAGATAATGCTAAGAAAATTATTTGCGACGCAAATAATGAGGTTCTAAATATAAGAAGAGAATATGAAGAAGCAAAAAAAGAATTTCATATTTTCAAAACTAGATTTAAGACTTTGCTTGAATCTCAATTAGATATAGTTGAAAATTCATTTATGGATAATCAATAGTAGAGGGGATAGTATCCAAATTTATGTTATGTTTTGAGGAGGGGGACCTATGACAAGACTAGGTATTATAGGAGCAATGGATGAAGAAGTAGAGATTTTGAAAAGCAATATGGATATTGAGGAGACAATTGACATAGCAAGTATGAGATTTTTTAAAGGAAAAATACAGGATAAAGAAGTCATAATTGTAAGGTGCGGGATAGGAAAGGTTAATGCAGCAGTTTGTACTCAAATACTTGCCAGTACCTTTAATGTCACCCATATAATAAATACAGGTGTTGCCGGTGCAGTCCACGAAGAATTAAATGTAGGAGATATTGTAATATCATCGGATGTTATTGAGCATGATTTTGATGCCACCGGTTTCGGTTATAAGCTAGGAGAGATTCCTAGAATGGAAACTTACATATTTAAAGCTGATAAAAGATTGATAGATATAGTTTATGATGCAAGCAAGGATGAAGCTATGAAGCATAAAACCATGATAGGCAGGATTTTATCGGGAGACGTTTTTGTAGCTTGCCCCGATAAAAAGAATCATCTATGGGAAAACTTCGAGGGTTTTTGTACAGAAATGGAGGGTGCTTCAATCGGGCATACTAGCTATTTAAACAAGATTCCCTTTGTAATAATCAGAGCCATATCAGATAAGGCAGATGGAACAGCCCATAATAATTTTAATGAATTTGTCCATGAAGCAGCACAGAATTCCAGTAATATAGTTATGAATGTAATAAAACATGTTTAGGGAAAACGTCTTTTTCAAGACGTTTTTTTTGTTCTAAGTTCTAAGTTCTAAGATCAAAGATTTTGGGTCTTTTCTTTTGAGGTTTAAAAATGTTTTTAAGGATTTTTTCTCTATAAAACTGTAGTCTTTTTTGACTATAGTTTTTTTATTTTGAATAAATAGAGTATAAGAGTTAAAAGAGTCGATTATATTGGTAAATTAGACTGATTATATTTTTACATAAAAAGGGCAAAATAATATTGATTATTTTCTTGAAGTGAATAAATTTAGTTTACACTATGCAAAGACCTAAAAGAATGACCATAAACTTAGAACTTTCAACTTAGAACTTACAACTAGCAAAGCATTATAAACGCATTTGCTAGCCATAGGAAGTGTTATCGTATGACGGATAAAAAGAACAATTCACTGGAAAACAAGCTGGAGAATTTCTCCGTTGCTTTAGAGAGGACCAAAATTGCAGAGTATACAGAGATAATCAATAATCCTAAAAGACTGTTGGTTGTTAATTTTGTTGGGGGATTAGCTAGGGGGTTGGGAACAGCCATTGGATTTACTCTGCTTGCAGCAATACTAGTCTATATAATTAGACAATTAGTAGACCTTCCCCTGATTGGAGAGTATATAGCTGAGCTATTAAATATTATTGAGAATTATAGATAGAGGAGGCATAATGTGAATACAAAAACCTTAAATTATTTTAAAAAAAGACTATTGGAAGAAAGAAAAGAAGTAGAGGCGGCAATCAAGAGCGAAGAAGAAAATGGAGTACACAGTTCAATGCAGGAATATTATAGTGAACTATCTCTTTACGATAATCATCCGGCTGATATAGCAAGCGAAACCTTTGAGATGGAGATGAGATTCAATCTTGAGGAGAAGGAAAAGAGGCATTTAGATGAAATAAACGATGCTTTAAATAAAATTGAAGACGGGACATATGGATTATGCGAAACCTGCGGAAAATCCATAAAGGAAGAGAGATTAGAAATAATACCCTACACTGCACAGTGCTATAGATGCAGTGAAAACAATTCTAAGATATCATTAGAAGAAAAAATTAATACTAGACCTGTGGAAGAAAAGGATTTAAATTATCCCTTTGGCAGAACCTTTAAAGATGATTCTAGATTTAATGGCTTTGATGGAGAGGATTCATGGCAAGCGGTGGCAAGGTATAACAAAACCGATGAGAAAAAAATGGCCTTAGATTGGTACGATAACAACATGTATGATAAAAATATATCGGGTAAAGTGGAAGACGTAGATGATATTAGCAATGAATATTATGAAAAACAGATTGGTATAGAAGAAGATAATAAAAAAATAGCCAAATTAAAGAGGCAGGACTAAGACCTGCTTCAGGCTTCCCAGAAACCCGAATTTCTTCGTTGTTGCTAAAGGTGAGAACTCTTACGTATTTCTTTATACGCTGCAACCTCTCACTTTCAGCACGCCTCGAACTTCGGATTTCTGGAAAGCCTGTCATCTTGTTGACTTTGTCAACAATCTGAGGCAGGATTAAGACCTGCCTCTATTTTTATGTTATAATACTATTGGGCGCTTTGGGCGCAGTTAATAGTTAATAGTTAAGAATTAATAGTTATAGATGTCTTTCTTTTAGGTCAATAATGTATATAGACTCATACTAAATAGTAATTTGTATTATCAGCATAAAGGCGATAATATTAAAAAACTAATGAGAAAGAAATATGAGTTTAGCTAAGACTTTTAATTCTCCCCAAAGGTCGACCCAAATCATTATTAACTATTAATTATTAACTATTAACTAATCAAAAGGAGTAGATAGATTGAAGGAAATAAGATTAATTGTAGATGATATTAGTGAACCTACAAGATTAGATTTATATATATCAAGTCAAAATAATGATATTTCAAGGTCGTACATTCAAAAGCTTATTGAAAAGGGAAATGTAGAGGTTAATGGAAGGGTAGTTTCTTCTAAAAAATTTAAGATAAGTATTGAGGATGAGATAAGGATTAATATACCTGAGCCTGAAAAGCTGAAATTGGCTCCAGAAGATATTGATATAGAAATTGTGTACGAGGATGATGATGTATTAGTTGTAAACAAGCCACAGGGGATGGTTGTTCACCCTGCTCCTGGACATTACTGTGGAACCTTGGTTAATGCTTTGCTTTTTCACTCCAAAAGCCTATCCTCCATCAATGGTATAATAAGACCGGGAATTGTACATAGAATAGATAAAGATACATCGGGGCTGTTAATGATAGCTAAAAATAACAAAGCCCATAATTTTTTAGCTGCCCAGCTAAAGGAGCATAGTACTAAAAGGATTTATTATGCCCTTGTTCATGGAAATCTAAAATCTGAAAGTGGTACAATTGATGCTCCAATTGGCAGGCATCCAGTAAATAGATTGAAATGGGCAGTTGTGGAAAAAAACAGTAAAAGAGCAGTTACTCATTTCAAAGTTATTGAAAGGTTTTCAGGCTTTAATCTTGTTCAGCTTAAGCTAGAGACGGGACGAACCCACCAAATAAGGGTCCACATGTCTTACATAGGTCATCCTCTAGTGGGCGATCCCCTATACGGATTAAAAAAGAAAAAGTTCAGTTTAAAGGGACAAATGCTTCATGCCAGGGTAATTGGCTTCATACACCCGACCACCCTTAAGTACATGGAGTTTAAAAGTGAAATACCTGATTACTTTGAAGCTATACTTAATAAAATCAGGAAAAACTAAGGAGCTTTAAGGACTAGCAAAAGCACCTACTAAGCACCTCGCACTTGGCACAGACAAAGTATTGCCATGCAGCTCTATCTAAGTACTTGAATTCCCTTAACATTCATTTATACTATATATAACATACATTCTTTATATTCGGAGGGAGAAATATGAAACTAAAAGCTAAAATAATGGATGAGAAAGCAATAAATAGATCGATTACGAGACTATCCCATGAGATAATTGAGAGAAATAAAGGGGTTTCTGAAGTTGTTTTGATTGGTATACGTACTAGAGGAGTACCTCTAGCTGAAAGAATTGCTTCAAAAATTAAAGAGATTGAGGAAGAAGTAGTAGAAGTGGGCTCACTGGATATTACTTTATATAGAGATGATTTATCTAAGGCAAATGATGCACCAATAATCAATAAAAATGATGTTGGTGTTGATATAAATGACAAAAATATAATACTCGTAGACGATGTTATTTTTACTGGTAGAACAGTGAGGGCTGCAATGGATGCACTTATAGACATAGGAAGACCTAAAACTATACAGTTGGCTGTTTTAGTGGATAGAGGTCATAGAGAGCTTCCCATTAGACCCGATTATATAGGGAAAAACGTTCCCACATCTCGAAAAGAGGTAATAAGTGTTAATCTAGATGAGGTTGATAAAGATAATGGAGTTTTGATATATGAGAAGTAGAAAAACGGCGTAAGGGACGCGTTTTTAGCTCTCAGCTCCTAGCTCTTGGCTCTTAGGATTTATAGGTCGTATCTCAAGGGTTTAAAGAAAATAAAGAAACAAAAAAAGCAGAGGATTTTAACTCTGCTCATCTTGTTGACAAAGTCAACAAGATGACAGGCTGCCCCGAAATCCGAAGTTCGAGGCGTGCTGAAAGTGAGAGGTCGCAGCGTATAAAGAAATACGTAAGAG
>JANQEZ010000314.1 GCA_028278115.1 Clostridia bacterium | reverse complement strand
AGGCATTAGTGCCTAGATTTACAAAATCTTCATTTGATGTACCTGTAGGCATGATGTAGTCTGCTCTTTTTATGTTTTACTTCTAGTTTTTTATAAACCTTTAATAGTCCTTTAGACATAATTCTATATTTTACTAGTAAGTCTAGTTTATTCTAGCTATAATATTTATATAAGATATTAAGATACAAGGAGGATTATAATATGAAGAACATTCACAAGGCTAAATTTATTCTAATTGGAGTTATTATAGGTTTAATGGCTTCAAGTTTGTCCGTATACGCAGATGAAATTACAGAGTATGTTTTAACTAAAATAAACTATACAATACTTGTTAACAATGAAGAGTATCAGAATGATGAACTTCCCATACTTAATTACCAAGGTCAAACCTATATACCATTACGTTCAATAGGCTTGTTATTAGATGCAAAAGTAGATTGGAATAGTGAATTACGACAAGTAGAACTAATTAACAATTCAATTTATCATAAGGGTGATTATAATATCCCTACAGATGAAGATGAAAACACTAACTAAAGTGTCTTTGTTTGAGACTGTTGACGCTTTGTTTTATGCGAGGTACGTAGTGATAAGTGCGGAATCTATGGTGATTCTATGAGGTCATAATATATTACTGTTAGAGGACGAGAGTATCTGACTATGGGTTAAAATCCTTCCCCTAACTTAACTAGTAATAGTTTGCATTTAGCTTGTAGTAGTTCATTTTACTTTGCTTAAGCTATGTAATTTCTTTTATAGCTTCATCTTTTACTGCTCCATGCTGCTTTCTATACAATCTTTTAATTAAAAATCATCCTACATACAATAACCGCAGCTATAACTCCTGCTAAATGAGATATTAAGGCACAGGTTAAGGTATGACGTGATTTCTTTACCCCTATTGCTCCAAAGTATATGGCCATTGTATAAAATATCGTCTCGGATGATCCCATCATGGTTGATGCTATCCTTCCTATGAGTGAATCTGCTCCATAGGTGTGTACCAGCTCTTTAACCATAGCCAAGGAACCGCTGCCAGAAATGGGCTTTAATATGACCAAGGGTATTACTTCTTTAGGAAGTCCAATTAACCTTCCGGGAATAAGAAAAATATTTGAAAAGGTTTCTAGGGCTCCTGACTCTTTAAAGATACCTATAGCCAAAAATACGGCTATCAAATAGGGCATTATTTTGACAGCCGTCTTAAAGCCTTCCGATGCTCCCTCCACAAAGGTATCGTAAAGCTTAACTCCCTTTATATATCCATAAATCAATATTATTGTTATCATTAGAGGAATGGAAACTATTGAAATAATGTTTAGTATTTTGTACATAGCTTCACTTCCTCTCCATTAGCTTACATGATATTATTCCAATCGTTGTTGATATTCCTGTTGCAATCAGAGTTGTTGCTATTATTTCTGTTGGATTCAAGGAGCCAGCATCGGATCTCACCTTTAGGACTGTCAGGGGTATGAGCTGTACTGATGACATGTTTAATACCAAAAACATTGACATGGCATTCGTAGCTCTATCCTTCTCCTTATTTAGCTTTTGCAGCTCATCCATAGCTTTAAGTCCCAGAGCTGTAGCAGAGTTTCCTGCACCGAACATATTTGCCACTATATTCATTACGATTGCGCCGTTGGCAGGATGGTTCTTTGGAATTTCCGGAAAAATTAATCTCATCAAGGGACTGATGGCTTTGCCAACACTCTTTATAAGTCCCGATTTTTCTGCGATTCTCATTAGTCCCAGCCAAGTTGCCATTATTCCTGTAAGCCCTATGGCAAAGGTAACTGCTTCCCCTGTATTTTCTAATACAACTTGATTAATCATATCTAATTTTCCATTTATAACTGCAAAGATCATTCCAATTATTATCATACAAAACCATATAATATTTATCATTTATGCCTCCAGAGCTAATTGCATTTTACATGTTATAAAATTATATGACTTCACATTATTAAATATTATGGAAAGAGTACCATGGGCTACATTATTTTTCTATTGAATTATGAATTGCGTTATGGTACAAATATATGTGAACAGAATTATTAATGGCTTTATAATTCTGAATTGTTTGTAAATATTGGGTCTTATATGTTTATATTATTAGCTGAGGTATCTGGAATCTCTATATGAGTTTAAGGAGGTGAAAATTTGTCAAAATCGAAGCTTATGCCTTTGCTTGATAGTTTACAGCAAAGCATTATTGAAAAATTTGATATAGATATACCTAAAGAAAAAATCTCTATACATATTAAAAATAACACTGACTCCGATGATAAAGTAAAAATAATTTTTGAAGAAGTTTTTTCCTTTTATTTTATAAATGAAATTGAAGATTTGAGTATAAAGCCCTGCTTTGACTATACACAGCTTAATTCAATAGGGTATTATGAGAATGGTGTGGGGGAGTTTGCCAACTTAGATTGTCCCGATGATGAGATAACGGAAAAGGATATTTCTCTGCCTAACTTTGCCCTAGAGCTTTTTGATTCGTCAATATTTATTGAAGCTAGAAGCATCAAGATAGATGATAAGAAGTTTAAGGTAGGCTATCCTAGTATATAGCAAAGACGTCTGAGGACGCTTTGCGGTTAGTAGTTAGTGGTTAGTGGCAATTTAGGTCATTCTCTTGAGATATAAAATCAAGATTTAGTTTCTTAGGAATTATAATTCTTTTATTACATATATAAATATACACATAAAATTAGGGTAAAGCTAAAGCTTTACCCTAATTTTAATGCTTATCATTCCTTTATATAGCTTGCTACTATTTCTCCATAGTATAGTACGTGAAAGTCATTATTGGAGTATTTAGAGTCCCTTATATTTTTATCTATTGTTCCCGGCTCCATGGCTTGTTTATAAACCACCTTGCATTCGTAGTGAAGCTCACATTCTCCAATTATAGGTGTATCGACTGCCTTTCCTTTTTCAGCTGTTAAATTACACTCCTTAAATTTATCAATTTCTCTTTTGGATTTTGTACCACAAATAGCTAGCTCCTTCTTCATATCCTTGGAAAGTGGAACACTTACAGTAAACTCATCTGTTTTTTCAAGAAGCTCATATGTATACCTAGAATAACGTACGGCTACCATAAATATCGGTTTATTCCATATAAATCCTATAGAGCCCCAACCTATTGTCATAGTATTCATTTCGTCATTCCCTTTAACGGTAAGAAAGGCTCCTTTTTGTAATTGTTCTAGCATCTCCTTTGACATTTCATTATAGGCTATATCCTTTAACATTCTCTACCATCCTCCTTTTTTTATATCTGTTTCATAGGCTTTAGATTATAAGCTGTTCTAATATTATCATATTAACATTATACACTAGATTATTCATGTAAAAACTAGTTTTCCAATTATCATCTAAAAGCTTAGGACAAAAATTACTATTTTTCAAAACTCAGCATATATTTTAATAATATCATTCACTTAGGAGGTGTCGCATGTTTGATTTCATTAGGAGACGAGAATTAGAGGCTAGAAGGAGAGGCTTTTCCCATGGCTTCTCAAAGGGTATTGCTATAGGTGCTTTACTTGGAAGTATATTAGGTGGAATAGCTGGAATTTTAACTGCTCCCGACTCCGGAGAAAATACTCGTAGAAAGCTTCATGAAGGTGCAGCTGAAATAAAAAATAGTCTAGAGGAAGATTTAGTTGAAATGAAGGGTAAGGTTAATGATGAAGTCGCTCAGTCGATTGAATGGCTGAGAAAGGAAGTTGCTGAGGCAAAGTCAGTGTTTAAAAAGGAGAAATTAACAGAGAAAAGTTCAAATGCAGAGATTAGCGAAAGCCAGCCCCATGAAAATACTCTATAAAAAATAGGTAAAAAGCAGGAAAAATAATACACTTTATAGAATTATAGTAATACTGCTCTTAGGGATTAATAAATTCCACTTGAAAGAAAGTAGAAGTACTCTTTATTTCAGTGAAATTTATATTTAGTTTGTAGTATGGCTATAATTATTGAATATTCTAAAGACAAAACACAGATGGAGTGATTTTATGGATAATGCAATAAGCTTTACCCTCAACGATTTGGCTCTGATGTTTTTATGGGCTGCTCTATTGGTTCTAATTGTTTATTTAATACTTGTTATTAAAAAGTTTAACGATACTATGAAGGAAGTTAAGGAAATACTTGCAAATAATAAGGAAAGTATTGAGAATACTCTAAGTGAGATGCCTTCCATAGCTAAAAATATTGATTCTATAACAGGTGAAGTATCCCATGATGTAAAGGCTGTAAGGGAAACTATAGATACTATTACAGAAAAAAGCGGCAATGCTGCAAAGTCCCTTAATGATACCGACAGTATAATTACAGGTATTACTGCAATAATTCAGCTTGCAATATTCCTAAGAAACTTCTTGGACAATACATTTCCTAAGAAAAGAAGGGTTCTTTAAGCTGCTTATTGCTTGAAGGTTAAAGATTGTAGGTTGAATGTTATTAGGGTGAAGCGCAATAGGGTAATTATTAAAATAATGCTTATTAGCTCCAAGTAAATAGCTTTTATTAGCACGTTTTTGTTTATTTTATCCTCAAAGAATAACCTGACAACCTTCAACCCCTCAATTTACAACAATTCTTCTACATACTTCAGTATTCGTTCCCTTTCTAATGGTATTTCTCCAAAGAATATGGCCTTTTTAACGGAGTCGAGTATTTCACCTATAACTCTTTTATCTTCAATATTATACTTTTCTAGTATATCATTTCCATTTATAATATGGGATATATCCTCAAGTCTTTTGAATCTTGTAAGATAGTTATTTGCCAAGTATTCAGCATGGACTTTATACATTCCCATTTCTTCGTGGGGCTTTAGAAGCTGTCTTGTGGATATAATATCTGCAAGCCCTATCAAAATAATATCCAAGGTGCTCTCTCCAAAGTTTTTAAACAAATTATATAGTGCTCTGCCGCTTACGTCATTTGTCTTATATAAAGTCAAAGGCCACATATGCTCCTTAACAATCTTGCATAGGAAGCTCTTTTCTTTTTTACTAAGTCCCAATCGCACAGATATGTCTGCCATTATTTCTTCCCCTACTATTTCATGACCTCTAAATCTTACTCTTCCTGTTTCATCTACCCATCTTGCCTTGGGCTTACCGATATCATGAAATAGTGCTGCAATCTTTATGAGCTGCAATCTTGTATGTCCATTAGCCATTATTTTATTAGTGTGGTCTTCATAGGCTTTTCTCAGGTGATTTTCAAAGTAACCATTGGCATATATTATCTTCTCAATAACCCTCATGGTGTGAATTGAATGGGTCCATGCATCTACTACATGGTATTTGCATCGTCCTACATCCTTCATAGGGTCTATTTCTGGAAATATTTTGTTTAGCATGTTAAGATGCTTATCCATAAAACTAAAATAGTAATAGGCTCTTTTTAACCCCAATATTTTGAATATCTCATTACTTATTTTTTCTCCTGGGATATCCTTTATTCTATTATTATTACTATGAATTAAACCATACATAGAATCGGATATATCGAAGTTTAGCTGAGACATAAATCTAATTGCCCTTAACATTCTTATTGGATCTTTTGCAAAAATATCTTCATTTACTTCCCTTATTATATTTTTCTCTATATCATCTAAACCGCTAAAGGGGTCAATTATTTGGCTAAAGTTTATTTTACCCTCCTCTATTTTTACAGCTAAGGCATTCATTGTAAAATCTCTTTTAGATAAATCATCATGTATATCCTTACCCTTTAATGCTGAGAAATCTATGGTTACTTTCGCATTATCACTGTTATTTAAGAGCACCCTTAATATATTGTTTCCTTTATCCAATGGTATAGCTCTGACGTTTTTTGAGCTTGCAAAAGCCTCAGCAATACTGGCTGCATTATCTTGAATTATTAAATCAAAGTCCTCTATTTTCTTTTTGATAATATAGTCTCTAACCGAGCCACCTACTAAATAAATATCCTTATCAGTTAGTTTATCTATTTCTTGGATATATTCGTTAGTGAAAATCAATCTATTCACTCCCAATCATATAGGGTTCATATAGTAGAACTTAATTTATACATATACGTAAATCAATGTACATATACGTAAATTAATGTACATATGCAAATACTCAGGGTTTCTGGGAGTTTCGGAGATATATAAATTAAATTCTCTACTTGAATCCCTGTAGGATACAAAATTTATAATTTTTCTTTAATATTAAACCTTTTAAATATCTATGTCAATGTCATGTATATCCCAACACTAAGCATTTTTACCATAAATAACCACTACAAAAAAATACTAATATCTATAATAATTTGTATTTAAAAGGTTGACTTTTATTGGTAGGAATGGTATTATTTAAAGTGAGAAATATGTCGAACATTGTCTAAAGGAGGAAGTTATTGATGAAATCTACAGGTATTGTTAGAAAGGTTGACGAATTAGGAAGAATTGTTATACCTAAAGAGTTAAGAAAGACGTTTAATATTGGTGAAAAGGATGCACTAGAAATCTTCGTTGATGGTGGTAAAATCATATTAAAGAAATATGAACCAGCATGCATTTTCTGTGGCCAAGCCAGAGATAATGTGAATTACAAAGGTAAAAATATCTGTCCTGAATGCGTTGATCAATTAAAAGAAGTTAAATAATAGAACCATAAATATACATTTTGATTTGTTGAATATACGAAGCATTGAGGATATTCAGCCAAGAAAAATATACTGGTTTTATACCTGCTTGTAACTATCCACAAGCATTTCAGGCTGCCCCGAAACCCGAATTTCTTAGTTATTGCTTAAGGTGAGAACTCTTGCGTATTTCTTTATACGCTGCGAACCCTCGCTTTCAGCACGCCTCGAACTTCAGATTTCGGGACAGCCTGCCATCTTGTTGACTTTGTCAACAATCTGAAATGCTCGTGCTTAAACACAAGCATTTTTCTTTTCTCAAAAATTTCTTCTCCAAATAAAATATCTAAATTATTACAGCTCTATATCTACCATTTCCAAATCTCTAATTATATCTTCTAATTTTATTCCATTGACTCTTGCAGCAACCTCAAGGGTTTCAGTATGAGCTCCAAAGCAGGTTTGACAACGAAGTCCGTATTTTTTAAGAATTTCAAGATTCTTAGGATTAGTAAATATTATCTTATTAATCGTCATATCCTTATTATATTTCATCTTACTATAACCAACATTTGTATTTAAAATAAGCTTTTACCAAAATCATCCGCAATACTTCAATTTCTAAACAGACTTATTTTACTTTGGAGTTGGTTATTCTAATACCCTCCCTAATATTATATTATTCTATATAAGTTGTACATTTTCCTCTAATTATTAATCTATATCTCAATACTGTAGTTGTATACCTGACGTTTAGGTATATTTCTTTCCTTGGCAACTTTTTTCACTGCTTCCTTTTTAGAAAGCCCCTTATCAATATATAATAATATGTGCTGCTCTATAGAAAGCTCGTTAAATTTGTCGTCATCACCTTCTTCTTTAGTGCCTCCCTCAACTATGAGCACAAATTCTCCCCTTGGGGATTTAGCTTTAAAGTATTTTATAATATCCGATATGTTTCCCCTTACAATTTCTTCATACTTTTTTGTAAGTTCTCTAGCCGCTGCCATGCATCTATCATTTAATATCTCCTGCATATCCTTTAAGGTATCAAGTAGTCTATGGGGGGATTCATAAAAAATCAGTGTTCTATTGTCTCCTTTTATTTCTCTAAGCCTCTCTCGCCTTTTTTTCTTGTTTCTATCTAAAAATCCCTCAAAGGAAAATTTCTCTGTAGATAATCCTGATGCCACTAGAGCTGTTATTATAGCACTAGCTCCAGGCAAAACCTCCACTTCTATTTCATTCTCAATGCAAAGCCTAATAATATCTTCTCCTGGGTCGGATATACCAGGCATACCAGCATCACTTACCAGTGCAATATTTTGTCCATTAATGAGCTTATCTAGGAGCTCACAGCCTTTTTTATCCTTATTATGCTCATGATAGCTTGTAAGGGGCTTATTAATCTCATAGTGATTCAAAAGCTTAAGGGTATGTCTCGTGTCTTCAGCAGCTATTAGATCGACTTCCTTCAATGTATTTAAAACTCTTATGGTTATATCCTCTAGATTACCTATCGGTGTTGCACAGACATATAATCTTCCTCTTGTGTTTTCCATATTTATTTACTCCTATTCAAACTTTCCTTACCATATATATTATGGATGTCGTCGGTATAGCTCCCATCCTCTTTATATACATATAGAGGGTCTAGAAGCTTAAGCTCGGGCCTTGCAGCCTTTATACATTTTAGCAGTAAGAGATTAGGCTTTTTATTTTTGCTTGGATGTACAAATCTCAGCTTCTTTGGCTCAAGCTTATATTTTCTACATAGGCACATAATATCTACCAGTCTATGGGGCCTGTGGACTAGGTAAAAGTGTCCATTGTGCTTAAGCAGTCTTCCTGCAGTTTTTATCACATCTTCCAAGGTGCATTTTATTTCATGCCTCGAAATCGCTTTTAAATCTTCAGGATTCTTTAATCCTCCACTGGGATTCATATATGGAGGATTTGATACAACTACATCTATGGAATTAACCCCTATTACTCCTTCAATATTTTTGAGGTCTTCGTTTATTATTTCTATTCTTTTCTCAAGCTTATTGAGCAATACACTTCTTTTAGCCATATCTGCAACTTTTTCTTGAATTTCCACAGCATAGACTTTTTTTGCACTGCTTTTCCCAGCTATAAGTATAGGCATTATTCCAGTTCCAGTTCCCAAATCAACAACTTTTGCCTCTTTTTTTATTTCACAAAAGTTACCCAGGAGCACTGCATCTATTCCAAAGCAAAAGCCTTTAGGGTTCTGAATGATTTTAAGACCTTTGCACTTTAAATCATCTATTCTCTCGTTTTCTTTTAGTAAAGCTTCATCCATTCTATCTCTCCTTGATTGAGGTTGAGGCTGAGGCTGAGGTTAAGGTTAAGGTTAAGATTTAGGTTGTTCTTTGTAGTCTTTTAAACCTCAATTGTTATATTAATTAACTATTTTCCATAAAAGCAAAAAATTTCTTCTCAATTAATAAAAAACTCTATAGCAAAGACCCTAATCCTCAACCTTACTTCATTCCTGCCTCTATCTCTTCTTTTATTCTCTCCTCGCTAATTGCTCCGCTTACCTTATTTACTATGATACCATCCTTATCCAGAATATATGTGGTAGGAATTCCTGACACCCTGTATTGATTAGCAACTGCTCCATCTTTATCGTATAATACCGGGAAGGTATATTTATTCTCATCTAAAAAGCTATTAACACCTTCTATTCCATTTTTTTCTGATGAAGTAATGTTTACTGCTAATATTACAACATCTTTATCCTTGTATTCTTCATGGACCTTTTGCATATGGGGCATTTCAGCCTTGCAAGGACCGCACCATGATGCCCAAAAGTTTAAAAATACTACCTTACCATTAAGGGAGGATAAGCTCATTTCATTTCCCTCTCTATCAAGTAATGTAAAGTCATAGGCCTTCTCTCCCGGAAAAATCCCTTCCTTAATCTCTTTATCTTCTACTTTATCATCTTCACTGGCTTCTACGCTTTTTTCAATACTTTTTTCTTCTTCATTTACAGTATCGGATTTATCCATTTCTCCATTATTGTTTGCACATCCTCCTATCAAAGCCACAGAAAGCATGGTAGCTAGCAATACACTCAAAATCCTTTTCATATTATTACACCTCACCTAAATTTTTTGGTGTTTCATGTATAGATGTGTGACCCTAAAACTTAACCTTTTTTAGAAATATTTCGCAGACCAAAACTACAATGACTATTTGGCTAATAGCTAATGGCTGACAGCTCACAGCAAAGCATTGAAAGTAAAGCTTCTCAGTCACACATCTATATAGAAATCACAACAAGACCTTTGCATTAAAATATCTTAAAAGTATGAAATATTTTAGTATACAGACTAAATTTACTTGAAAAATCTCTACACTAAGAAAAAATTGATGAAATCATATTAATTTTATTTGTATATACTAATATTCCCATAATTATTAGTAAAATCCCACTTACAATTTTGATTATTTTGAGATATTTATCTATATTATTAATCCTCTCAAGTATTAAGTTTAAAAATAATGCTGTTATTAGAAAGGGTATGCTAAAGCCTACTGAGTAGATCACAAGAAGATATATTCCCTGTACATAACTTTCTAAGCTAGCTGCCATCATAAGTACAGAGCCAAGTATCGGCCCAATGCAAGGCGTCCAACCAAAGCTAAATGCCATTCCTAGAATTACTGAATTAATAAATTTTGGAGTTTTAGCATTGAATTTGAATTTTCTCTCCATATTGAGAAAGCTTAAATTAATAATTCCTATGTGATGTATACCAAAGATTATAATCAGTATTCCTCCAACTCTTCTAATAATATTATTGTTAAAGTACAGAAATCTTCCCAGTGCTGTGGCCGTGGCACCAAGCATTATAAAAACTAAGCTAAGACCTAATAAAAAACCTATAGAGTTGATTAAAACTGACCTTTTTTTGGCTCCTCCCTCTATCTCATCCAGTGACCCACCTGTTAAATAGCTCAGATAAATAGGCATCAAGGGCAAAATACAGGGTGCTAAAAACGAAGCCATGCCTTGCAAAAATACTACTATTGATGAAACATTATTTTCCAAAGCAAACATACCTCCTTTTGGTATTATATAATAAGTATACTATATTAATACTTGTTCTGAAATAGTTAGTGAGAATCGCTTTCTTCGGTAATACCCTCTTTAGCTATGCTTTTCTCCTATTAATTCAATATATTTTATACTTCCATACTATATAGCAAAAAGACAGCTTTTTCAAGCTGCCTTGGGATGTTAACAAAGGTCCAATTTTTACATTTGTATTCAAAAATACTTTTATGCTGTCATCTTTTCTTCTTCTATATTATAGCTCTTTTTAGAGTTTACAAGGAATATTCCCAGGAAAGCTATTGCTGCTATTATCCCTACAGAATTTGAAAGGCCTGCTGCAAGCCTAAGTCCTTCCTCTGCTTGTAATATATAAGCCGTTGTAACACCTGTCATAAAGGTTGCCGGTATGGTACAAATCCAGTGAAGCTTTCTATTTCTTGCAAGGTATGTGGCTGCTGCCCAAAGAACTATCATTGCAAGGGTTTGATTTGACCATGAGAAATATCTCCAAACTACAGCAAAATTCATCTGTGTAAGGGCTATACCAACAACAAATAGTGGAATTGCTATCATAAATCTGTTAGAAGTCTTCTCCTGCTTAAAGTTTATAGCATCTGCAATTACTAATCTTGCACTTCTAAATGCAGTATCTCCAGATGTTATTGGACATGCTACAACACCTAGTAAAGCCAAGACTCCCCCAACTGTTCCAAGCAGTGTTCTTGATATTTCATTTACTACTACTGCAGGTCCTCCGTTAGCCAGCGTTGCAGAAAGTCCTTCAGTTCCTCCGAAGAAGGCCATTGCTGCGGCTGCCCATATCAAAGCTATGATACCTTCTGCTATCATAGACCCATAGAATATTCTTCTACCTTCACTTTCTTTTCTAACACATCTTGCCATAAGAGGAGATTGAGTTGCATGGAATCCTGAGATGGCTCCACATGCTATGGTTATAAATAAAAACGGGAATATGGCTTTTCCACCTGGATGTAAGTTGGCTACTGTTATTTCAGGTATAGTATATCCTTTTGCTATAATCCCAACGCCTATACCCACTGCCATAATAAGTAATGATGCCCCGAATAGTGGATATATCTTACCTATAAGCTTGTCAACTGGAAGTACAGTGGCAAGTAAGTAGTATGCTATTATTATTCCAACCCAGATAGTAGCATTCATACCTGTTATATTGCTAAGAAGCCCAGCCGGTCCCTTAACGAATACAACTCCAACTAAAACCAATAGTACAACGCTAAAGATTCTCATTAATTGCTTTGCATTATTCCCAAGATATATTCCAACTATTTCTGATACACTAGTTCCTTTATGTCTGATTGAAAGCATTCCAGAGAAGTAATCATGAACTGCACCGGCAAATATACATCCCAGCACTATCCATATGAATGCTGCTGGCCCCCATAGTGCACCAGCTACTGCTCCGAAAATTGGACCTAGTCCAGCAATATTTAGGAACTGAATTAAGAAAATCCTAGGCCAGCTCATTGGAATATAATCAACTCCATCTTCCATTGAAAGAGCTGGTGTCGTCTGTGAATCTTTTATCCCGAAAACCTTTTCCACAAACTTACCATAAATAACATAACCTAAAACTAATATAATAATTGAAGCGATGAAAGTAAACATATGAGTCCTCCTTTAAAATATTTGTAGTCCTGTATTTCTATTTTAAATACTACTTGTATGGTTTTGTCTATTCTCTTCATGATTTGTAACATTTTATTCATAAAGTGCAAAAAAAACAACACGAAATTCAATTCGTGTCACACTTTTAACAAAGCTATAAATATTCTCAAGTTTATTTATAATGGTTTCTATACCTCTTTACTTTTATCAGTAATTTATATCCTCATTATCTTCCTAAAGTCCTTTATATTACTTCTACTTACGGGAATATGTACCTCTACTCCCCTGAGTTTAACATTATAGGTGTTATTGAACCAAGGAATAATCTCAACTATTTCATCTATATTTATTATAAAGGCTCTATGACTTCTGAAAAACTTTTGCTTTGGAAGTTTATCAGAAAAACTAGAAATAGTCATGTTTGCTATATACTTTTCATTTCTTGTATGGACTATAGTATCCCTTTCCTTGACCTCACAATAGCTTATATCTTCTGTGTTTATAACCTTCATTTTATTGTTTCTCCATAGGGTGATTTTATCCTTTACAGTTATTTTCTCACTCCTTGGCCTCTTTTTTTCCAAATGGCTTTTTTCAATCCTCTTTATGGTGTTTATTATACGTTCTTCTGAATAGGGCTTGAGTATATAATCCACAGCTTCAATTTCAAAGGCTTCTACTGCATATTCCTTATGGGCAGTTATAAAAATTATGATGGGCTTATCTTCAAATCTATTTATTATCTTTCCAAGAGACATTCCATCAAGATTTGGCATATTTATATCTAGAAAAATTAAATCCACTTTATTTTTCTCTAGAAATCTCAAGGCAGCCAATGAATCGTCAAATTCTTGCTGAATATAAATCTCACTATAATTTTTAATAAAATATTTGAGTTCTTCCCTTGATGGATATTCATCATCTACTATGATACATCTCAAA
>JANQEZ010000070.1 GCA_028278115.1 Clostridia bacterium | reverse complement strand
ATCTAAACGGTGGTTTAGGAAATTGTCAACCTTCAATATATCTTTATTAACAACCCTTCCTTCTTCAATGATTTTGCTCCTTAAAAGCTCCATTCAATGCCTCCTTCCTCTTTTCTCAAAAAAATAAAACTCCCATAAGAAAATAGGAGTTTAATAGGCTGCAGTAATTAATAGCAAGCTTATATTATATAGATTGTGTTTACCTATATAATATAACTATCATTTTCAACATGGATATTTGTTTTTAAGATTTTCAGAGAAAAAATGCAGATGCATTCATTATTCTCTTTAAAAACTAGATTAAATCTTAAATACATATAAATTACTTAAATCTCCATGTATATAATAACCAACTTTAAAGTTTAATAAGTTTTAGTGTTGGTTATCTATAGCATATTAAACACCCATAGTCAGACCATTTACGGTAGTCTGGTAGAAACCTTTGGACCATATTACCAAAATTATATGGGCGAACTTTATTATTTTTTTTGAAAGTATAGTTCGCAACTCTATAGGAGTTATTGTTAATTTTATATTATATGTCGAAAAAAATCAATATTATTCTCAATTTTTTTCTAGTATAGCTCTTAAACACCGTGACCTATCTTTAGCTGTACAAATTGGTTTAAAGCTAATTCTATATCATATTTAAATTCTCATAATTTATATATCATCTGCTATCCTATCCATTAATGCTGCCATTTGGGCACGAGTTATATTCTCTGTGGGTCGGAAGGTATTGTCTTCAAAGCCATTGAACACTCCATTATTTGTCATTCTAGAAATTATTTCAAAGGACCATCTATTCTTTTCCACATCATTATAGAGGGGTTCATTTGCTGAAATATCCTTTAAGTCCTTTAAAATTCTACCTACCATAACCGCCATTTCTTCCCTAGTTATTGACTGCTCTGGTCTATAGCTTCCATCTTCATATCCATAAGCTATCCCGTGCTTTGCCGCAATCTCTATTTCATTTTTAGCCCAGTATGCTTCTCCAACATCTCTAAAGCTTGATAAATCATATGCTTTTTCTTCTAAACCCAAAGCCCTTACAAGGATGACAGCTCCTTGTGCCCTTGTTAATGTCTTATGGGGAGAAAAGGTTATATTGCTCGTTCCCTTCATCCAGCCCCTAAGCTCCATATTTAGTATTTGCTCCCCAGCCCAATGGTTTTGAATATCTTTAAAATATTGTCCATTTAACCATAGACTATAATAATCCCAAACACTTTCATTCTCTTGACCCAAACTCCAGCTTGCACTCCCTTTCAGGTCATATTTTTGAACTAGCCTAAGTTTTCTCTTTATTGATTCATCATTCTCATACCATATATTATATTTTTCAGGCTCAAGTCTTTTACCCGACATATATATTTCATCATCTTTATCTATTTCTATGATGACCTTTGGAGATTGCTTGGTTTCATCATAAAGGATTTCACTATCATATTTCTCTATGAGCTCATTAACCTTCTTTAAGCTTATTCCCCGGCCCTTAACATTTCCATTTTCGTCCCAGAAACGACCGAAGAAAGGTATCCCCAGCACAATTTTATCTTTGGGTACTTGAGTCAATGCATTCAATATAGAATTTTCAACAAATCCCAGGCTCGCCACCGGCCCTTCCGGTCCACCAGGATAACTTTCATCGTAGGTCATAATAACCAAATAGTCACTATATTTTGATAGCTTTTCATAATCATAGGAGCCTTGCCATCCACTGCTTACTCCATATGGATTGGGTGCCACTGATATTGAAAGGGTTTTACTTTCGGGAAGCTTTTCATTAATTAGCTTTACAAACTCAGTATAATCATCTCTATCTTTTTCAGTTAGATTTTCTATATCTATGTTAACTCCGTCGAGATTATATTTTTCAATCATTTCATAAATATCCTTTGCAAGTTCTTCTTTGTTTTCTAATGCATTTCTTCCCAATTCTCTATTCCAATGATTACTTAAAAACGGGATTACTTTTACATTTTTATCATGCATTTCCTTAACAAATTTACTGTCTATTGCATTAGTTAAAAGCAAGCCTCCATCTTTACTTAAATTAAAATAATTTGGGGATATTACCTGTAATGAATTATTTGTTTTCTTCACTTGCCTTGTATAATAGCTCGAATTACCAAAATATATAAAGGACATATTAAGCTTACTGCCATTAGCATAACCAATGCTTGAAAATATCGCTGCCCATGTAATAATTACTGCTACCATTACTCCAGCAATCTTTCTGATAGACTTTTTATTAGACATTATTTTATACCTCCCTATATATACCATAAGGAAATATTTATAGAAATTCAATAAGCAATATTTGTCAGTTATGTCAACTTAAATCATAGCTTCTCATTTTCTACTAATTTTAATATATTCAGCTTAAGAATTGTCTGCTTTATGTAAACTCGTCATCCTGTCTTAATATTATAATCCCGTTGGCTTAGAGTATTTTTAATATTAATCATAGATATAATATTTTTTCACTATTTGTGCATGCTATAAATGTAATCTTTAAAAATATGCTTACCTGATTTTATCTTCTTAGGTGGTGATAAATTGAAATTTATAGAGAAAACCTATGGCAATATACTTCAATACACCTTTGCTTTTCTCAATCCTTTTAAAAAGACCATAATAAATACACATTGCAGTGTACATAAGTTCATTAACATACAGGCTCTAAGGATTTTAAAGTTAGATAATCATTTCTCTGCATATGAGCTTTTCACACTAAATATATCCAAAATTAACGAAGGTGCTTATTGGGCAGACCAAGATTTTAAGAGCAGCAGCCATCTATATAATCCTTATACTAAAAAGGGACTTTTTGGAAGAAGAAATGCAATGGAACTTGCTGTAGATTATTACGCTAAGGCTAAAGATTATTTTGTAAATGGAGATATTTCTAAGTCCATGTTTTTTCTAGGTGCAGCACTCCATATTATACAGGATATGACTATTCCTCAACATGCTAACGTAAGATTGCTTGATAATCATAGGCAATACGAAACCTTTGTTAAAAGAAGCTATCAATATGTTAAGGAATTTAAAGCTGATAAAGGAGCTTATATCCTTGATACAATTGAGGAATATATTCGCTTTAATGCAAGGGTAGCTCTAAAGATTTATAAAAAATTTAAGTCTTTAAAGCAAAGCGAAGAAAGGTACTATAGAATAGCTAATTGCACACTACCCCTCGCCCAGAGAACTACAGCAGGTTGTATGCTGACATTTTATAATGATGTTGTTGCTGGTAAAAATGCTTATCACATTTAAATAGCTCAGCATGTGAAATAATATTTAGATAAAGTAATCACTTGTAAAAAGGTATTGTATAGATGTGTGACCCCAAAGTTTTACTTTCAATGTTTTGCTGTGAGCTGTCAGCCGTTAGCTATTAGCCCAATAGGTATATAATTACTCAAATTGCAAAGCTTAAGATGGTTATTTTTGGTTCCATTTACCTACTTTATAAGGTAAAGCAACATTTCTTTGGGAAGTTTTTTATAGCTAGCGGTAAATTTAAAGAGGATAGCTAAGCTAGTATCCCCTTTAAATTTATTGAATTTCTATAAAATGGTAGTTTGTGGATGGAAATTTGAAACTTTATTATTAA
>JANQEZ010000125.1 GCA_028278115.1 Clostridia bacterium | reverse complement strand
CTGTTCAATCATGCAACTATCCTCAAATGAAACATTTCTATTTAAAAGCTTTAATGTAATAGCCCTGTACATAGCTCCAGTATCAATATATAATATTTTCTTCACTTCTGCAATCCTTTTAGCAATAGTGCTTTTGCCTGCCCCTGCCGGTCCATCTATTGCTATACTTACCTTATCCACAAATGCTCCTCCTAACACATAAACCACCAGATGGCTGGTGGTCAAATTTGCTTCACTGTATGCCTTATCAAATTCATGCATATCTAATCAAAACAAATTATAACATACATATCAAGATTATAACTTAATATATAAACTATAACAAGTATATATGATAATTTTAACCCTGTTTATTAATAGAAAGTTTTAAAATAACAATCATAGCTTTAGTTATCCATGGGTCATCTAAGCTAAACAACCTATTTAACTATTTCTATCATCTTAAAGCTCAAACCCTCATCATTATATAATTTATTTAGGAAGGGTTCCAGTCCTCTATCTACAGTCCTTAAATATCCCTGTACTATTATTAATAGAATACACATGCCTATAACCATTTGAATAAGTACTCTGCCAATCTTTTTATGTTTATCAACCATCGTTTTGTCCACGTTTTTCACCCCATAAAATAATCTTGGATATCGAGAATGCATATGCTTCTTATCCCAAGGCTTCTTCTAGATGACATGTATCATTAAGATTAACTAAAACCGGTCCATAATCCCTAAACTCAAACATATTCATAGAAGCGTTTTTTAAAGTTATGCTATAAAAGTGCTTAAGGTCAATACCAAGCAAACCCAATATTATAGTTTTTATTGCTACACTGTGGGATACAATTATTATAGAGCCATTATCATATTTTTTTACAATTCTATTTACAGCTTCAAGGCATCGCTGTTGAACAAATCTTATATTTTCTCCCTTTGGTATACAGCTTTCACAGGGCTTGTTCCTCCAAAGTCTGTATTCTTCACCATATAATTTTTTTATTTCTTCTAAAGTAAGACCTTCCCATTCCCCAAAGGACATTTCTCTAAGGTTACTATCAATCTCAATACCTATTTTAAGCTTGCTTGCAATAAAACTAGCTGTCAAGTAACACCTATCAAGCTCACTAGTAAGAATTTTTTTAAAGTCTTCATTCCTACCCTTTAGTTTTTCTGCAATAAGTCTTCCTTGCAAGATACCTCTTCTACTAAGCTGGATATTTCTACAGCCTTGAGTTTTACGCTCCCTATTCCAAATTGTTTCCCCATGTCTTATTAGATAAAGCTTTAACATAACAACCCCCAAATTCTAAAAAAACTGTTTCTTTTTATTTTGTCCATTAATCCGTCAAATTAATCCAAATCAAAAAAATAAGAGCAGCTCAGATTGATATGCTCTTATCTTTTCCTCTTATTTTTTGCATTCAAAAGTCTATTTGTATTTAAACTATTTTGACCATTCTTTTCCCTATTATTATCTTTTTCTTTTACAGACTCTTTTTCCTCTACTATTTCCTTTTTAGAAATATTACTTTCACCTTCCAATGGGACACTTTTCATTTCTTTTTTTCTAGACCTATTCTTAATATCCTTTGCAATTTCCACTGTCTTTTTCCTTGCCCTATCTAATCCTTTAAACCTTATATTTAGTCTCCTTAATGCAATATCTATTATAAGCAATAGCAAAGAGATAATTATTAAAATATCGGTTATATCCCTATATCCATGAACATCCTTTCCATTTTTCGTAAACACCTCTTCAGGACTATTTATAAAGACACCCTTAGATTTCCTTACAAGCTCCGACAGACCATCAGAGTCCTTAGTTGTTATGTCGTATTCCTTTGAATAATTCCTTGTTATAGCCTGCTGAGTTGACTTAATAAGCTTATCATTTTCATACTGAAATACTTTAATAACATATGTCCCCTTCTCAATAGCTTCTATCTCACCGATATACTCACCAATACTCTTTGTGATAAGATCAATATCGACCGTCTCTAAGCTTGGAGTTATTATAGAAGCTTTAGTGTCATAGACCTTATTACTATCCTTAAGATCCTTTACATTTATTTTTGCTACATTTCCTTCTGTGGTAGTTTCTACAAATAAATCGTCGCTTCCTCCCTTGTAGAAAGCAGCTAGAACCATTCTATTAAAAAAGTCAATCCCCTTCTTCGAGGCTAAATAATTAGAAGTCCATTTTCCATTTGTATCGGATGTCCATGCAATACTCTTACCTAGTCCATACTGCCATACTGCTAAGATAGGTTCATTAGAGTCACTTTTTTGTATTATTTCTGCTCTATCCTTAGATGTAGTACTAATATAGCCATTTAATGCTATAGGGTTTTCCATAATCGGATACACCATATCATTTATGGAGCTTAACTTAGGAACAAAGGTCCTATTATTTATATAGGTTTTCGATGCTAAAAAAGTTTCCTTTGTAAAAATCTCTGGTATAGTACCATATTCATTTACAAAGTAATATCTTCCTTTTCCTGCATCGGCAATGAATTCCAATAGTCTAGTATCGGCTCCTTTTCCAACCGCCACCGT
>JANQEZ010000123.1 GCA_028278115.1 Clostridia bacterium | reverse complement strand
TGTAGGTTAAAACAGATTCATAAAAATCACTCAAATGAAATATCAAAACCCCCTTAAGTATTGATAAACTAAAATTAATGCTTTACTAGCACAACGAGTAAATTTAATAAAAAAATATAATTTGATTTGACTAAAGTGATAAAAAATAAAACCTATATAGGACTAGCTACTAAGCTTTACCTTTGGGGGAGCCTTTTGAAATCATGGTTATTATAATGAACTATTTAAAAACAAATTGCTAATAATTTAAAAATCTTGCGGCCAATTTTAAATCTTATGTTCTATTTTCCTTCAAAGGAGAATAAATATATTTGTAGATTGACTCAATTTTATAGAGATTTATTATTGGGTTCTATACATGGAATCATAAAACACAAGAATCAAAGATTATAAGGAGCGTAGGGGGGCTAGCAAGGTGAAGGTAATAGAAAATAATGCGGCTACAGTAATAGGAAGACCATGTTCAGATCTGGAATTTAGCCATGAGGTATATGGTGAAGGGTTTTATGTTTTTAAAATGAATATACCAAGGTTAAGCAGCCATGATGATGTTCTACCTATTACAATATCTGAAAGATTAATAGTAAACCTAAATTTTGATGATCAGAAGCTTATAAAGGTTGAAGGCCAATTAAGATCTTATAATAAAGTAATAGATGGCAGTAATAGGCTTATATTAACAATATTTGCTAGAGACATAATTGAAGAGGAATCCCAAGATGTTACGAATCCAAATCAAATTTTTTTAGATGGATACATATGTAAGCAGCCAATATATAGAACTACTCCATTTGGAAGAGAAATTACTGATATGTTGGTGGCGGTAAATAGACCCTATAGAAAATCAGACTATATACCTTGTATAGCTTGGGGAAGAAATGCAAGATATTCTCAAAAAATGAAAGTCGGAGATAGGATTAAGGTATGGGGAAGAATCCAGAGTAGAGAATATCAGAAGAAGCTGGAAGAAGAGGTTGTACTAAAAAAGATAGCCTATGAGGTTTCCATATCTAAAATGAAGGTTTTACCAGAGGAAAATAATAGGTTAGAAGATGAATAAAATTGCAAAAATAAATAAAAGCTCAAAATCATACTTTTCCTTAGCTTAGTAAAAGCCTATGGGGAAGTATGATTTTATTTTGACTTATTATATTGATATAGAGTTTTACCTAAAATATCTATAAGATTAAGAAACTATGAGACTTAAGTCTCAATTATATACTGGTTTTCTAAAATAGAACTTGAAAAAATAGATAAATAGAGTAAAATATAAGTTAACCTAAACTTTTAACATTAAGTTTAAGCTTTTTATGGTAAATATGAATTTAAGCCCTTTACATGATGGAGGAAATTCTATGTATTATACCTTTATTGCAGCATTTATTTTACTTGTTATCCTAACATCAATTCAATATTCTTTAAATAAAATAACTACCATACTTAAAGATATTAAAGAAATACTATATAGTTTAGATAAAAAAAATAAGTAGCCCTTTGATTTCCTGGGCAATAGACTAAAATCCTTGTAATTAATTGTGATACATGTTGCTATGCTATAAAATTATAGCTCTATAAAATGAATCGTTTCAGAGACTTAATGCTGGATTCATGTGGAAATTATCCAAGTCTATATCATATTTATTATTCAATTATACTGAAATAGATAAAAAACCTTTAAAAATATTTATTTATGATGTATAATACTATTTGTCACTAAAAATTAAAGTGGCTTAAAGGGATTAAGTAATCCTTTAAGTTTAGATATGATACATAAAGTTTTTGAGTGAATACCTATAGTAAAATTCAACTTTTATAGAAGAAGGGGTAAAAATGATTACTACTGTAACTTTAAATCCAGCCATTGATAGATCATATATAATTAATGACTTCCAAGTAGATAATAGATACAGAATAGACGATGTTACAGTTACAGTTGGTGGTAAAGGAATTAACGTCGCAAAAACAGCCTCAATATTAGGACGAAGGATAAATGCAACTGGTTTCTTAGGGGGGCTTTCAGGTGAATATATAAAATCCGAGTTAGTAAAGCTTGGGATTTCTACCTCCTTTGTAAATATAGCAGGAGAATCCCGTCACTTTACAGCTATTATTGATACTATTAATAATACAGAAACTACAGTCAATGAAACAGGACCTTTTGTTACCAAGGCAGAATTAACTAGATTCATAAAGGAATATATTAGGATATTAAAATACAGCAAGATTATTATTGCCTCAGGAAGTGTTCCAAGGGGTGTACCTAAAACTATTTATAGGGATATGGTGAAGATAGCCAAAGATAACAATGTAGTACCTATAATAGATGCATCGGGTAAGTATTTAGAAGAAGCTATAAAGGCAAAGCCATATATGATTAAACCTAATATTCATGAACTTAGAGATTTAGTTGGATATGATCTTAAAAACGAATTTGAAATAGTTCATGAGTCAAGATATATATGTAAACAAGGAGTAGATATAGTAGTTATTTCTCTGGGAAGTGAAGGAGCTATATTCGCTACTAAGGAAAGGGTTTTTAAGGCTAAAGCACCATCTATAAAGCCTGTGAACACAGTTGGATCAGGAGATGCTCTGGTTGCAGGATTTGCAATAGCTATGTCAGAAAATTATGGACTGGAAGAGGCTATCAAATATGGAGTAGCATGTGGAACTGCAAATGCCTTAGAAAAAGAGATAGGTTATGTTGATAAAGATAGGGTTAATAGCTTGTATAGAAAATCTAAAATATTGAGGCTAGAATAAAAAACGCTGGTAGCGTGGATATTAAGTATAGCATTAAAAGATAAACCAAAACTTAAATTGGTTTATTTTTTATATGTAAATAAATATTTTTTGTAGTAAAATATTATATGAGGGAATTTCATAATTCTGACTTGGCAAAATTGCATAATGTATATGGTATAGCTATAGGGATTCTAAAACTATATATAGTAGTAAGTTTTTCAGGATGGTAATTATGCAATTTGCTCAGATAAGAGATACTAAAGGCTTATATCTAAAAGGAGAATATTATGGAGCTTATCAATATTTCACATAGTGTGCAAAAGATTGCAGAGGCAATAGAAAGTGTAATCAATGTCGATGTTACTATTATAGATGATAAACTAAATAGGATTGCCGCAACGGGACTGCATATAAAAAATATTGGAAATAAGGTAAGTGAAAATACTGTTATCGCCTATACTATATGTAAAGGTGAAAAATTTATTATTGAGGAACCAAGATTTCATAAGGCATGCAAAAAATGCGATACCAAAGGCTCCTGTAAAGAATATGCCCAGGTATGCTGCCCAATAAAGGTGAATGGTGATATAAAGGGTGTTATAGGTCTAATAGCCTTCGATGAAAAACAAAGGGATTCAATAGTAGATAATAAGGAAAATTTAATGGAGTTTCTAACAAGGATGTCTGACTTGATTGCTACAAAGTTAATCGAGGAGGAGAAGACTCAGGAAATAAATCTCTTGGCTAATGAGCTTGAGGTCATACTTAACTCAATTGAGATGGCTGTTGTATCTGTAGATGTAAAGGGCAATATTTTAAATTATAATTCAAAGGCTATGAGGATATTTAGCATAAATGATAAAGATAATGATTTTGAACATATAAAGGAGCTATTGAATAAATTTGAGATAGAGAGAATTATTAAGAATAAAGAAGTAATAAGAAATAAACAATTTTATTGTAATATTAATGGAAATATTCTTAACGGAATATATAATGTCAATCCAATACTAGTAGACCAAGAAATTATTGGGCTGGTTCTTACATTTAGTAAGATGAATGAAGTTATAAATGTAGTAAATAAAGTAATCGGCTCAAGCTTTGAAATGACATTTGATGATATCATCGGAAGGAGTACAAGCATAAAAGCCATTAAAAACTTTTCAAAAAAGGCTGCTAAAAGCACATCAACTATACTTATACAAGGGGAAAGCGGAACTGGAAAGGAGCTTTTTGCAAGAGCAATTCACTTTTCAAGCTACAGGGAAAAGCGTCCCTTTATCCCTATAAACTGTGCAGCAATACCGGAAAACTTGCTGGAAAGTGAGCT
>JANQEZ010000088.1 GCA_028278115.1 Clostridia bacterium | reverse complement strand
TCCAAAGTAAATGTTAATTTATACATATCAAAATATCCGATGTTTCTAGGGATTTTTGATGTGTATAAATTAAACTTTTGACTGGAATCTCTATATATACATTGCAAATTATTTACTTATTTTCAGATAAGCCGAAAAGCTTAATGGAATTATTATAAAATACATCTTCATAGAATTCCTCTGGAATAAGGTGTTTGATAAACTTTATATATGCACTTAAATCCACAAGGGGCCAATCGGAGCCAAACAGTATTTTTTCATAGCTGTCTGCATATACCAAGGCCCTTTTTATATGGTCAACAAATAGTCTCTTTTTAGACTCTCCTATTACTTTAGTCTCGTCTCCTACTATCAAACCAGATATATCAGCATAAGCATTTGGGTTCTTGGATATTATTTCAGCACAATCCATTACCCAGGGGTCCCCTAAATGGGCAATGATGAAGTTGACATCTCTAAACCTTACTGCAAGCTCATCTACATTTAGGGGATGTGAATATTTTAGTAATCCTCTATCTGAATAGGTATCTCCAGAATGTATTACTACCGGACATCTATATTTTGCCGCCAATTGATATATAGGTCTATAGATATCATCATATACATGTAGGTGATAGTATCCTGCATATATCTTTATACCAACTACTTCTCTTCTTTTAAGCTGCTCCTCTATTTTCTTAAGCTCAGCTTCCTTATGCTCGCCTGTGAGTCTAGCAGGATTTATTCCAATGCACATAAAAAGATTGTGGGGAAGTCTACCATCTGCTAAGTCCAACAACATGGGATTAGGACTCGTGGAGTCAGGAAACCCTCCACTTATCTGCTCTGTTACACCCATGCCTATACTCATTTCTACATTATTCTCTGAAAATTCCTTCTCAAAGCCCTTATATGAATAGTCAACCTTTGAAAGCTCAGCAGCAGTTTTCCTAAAGGTATCAATATTTGAAAAATGAATGTGCATATCTATTATTTTCATCGTCTTCTCCTTCTACCAGAATTTAGTGATATTATTATTTTATATCAAATGATAATCTATTTAAATCCTTTAGCATAATATTATCTAAGCTTTCCTTACTAAATATCAAAAATGAAGGCTCAATATAGATGCTAGTCCCGTCGGGGGCAGAAATATCATTGGCATTTTCTCCCCAAGCTATGCCGTTAGTATTAAAAAATGACAAGGAATAGCTGCTATTAATAAGCCTGATCATTTTATATTTTGATTCATTTACACCATGAACCATATAATTTGTCTTTGTAAGCACATCAAATTCCGTTTCAACACATTTGTATTGAATTTCTTCTCCATCAATCTCCTTGTAAACAACCCAGTTATCCTTTAGATTCTTTCCGGCCTTTATAAAAAGTTCATCTTCAAAGGTTATATCACTCATATATTTGCCTGTATTCAGCTTAACTACTGCCACATTACATAGAACAGGAGCATTTGAAAGCATCAAAAAATATTGTTCAATTTTAACTCCCTTGTATGTTTCATTTTTTAGGATATCTAATGTTGTTTTAATACCTTCCCATTGGTTTCCATAACTATCATTTACCTTTACATGTTCAGCCCCTTTACTCTCTTCTTGGATTGAAGCATATGAAATTCCCCTTGGTCTATATCCTATGCCTCCTGTCCAGAAATTCCACCATCCCTTTATGGTTGGCTCTGGAAAGCTATTATCAAGCCATTGAAGCCCTTTATGCTCAACTGAATATATGCCCATAGAATACTCTGGTGAAGCCTTCATCTTAATTACTCCATTATCGGCTTCATACACTTCCTTCCCACTCTCAATATATCTATCTAACTTTATTTGGCTTGCATCTTTAAAAAAAATTGCTTTCTTTATATTAAAAGCCTTAGAGGTCAAATCCCCTTGAATTTCAATAATATCTACTTCATCTTTCTTTATCAAATCTAAGTCTAAAATGCAGTTTTCACCAATTCCAGCCTCAATTGATTTATCAAGGGTATCCCAGCATCTATTCTGGGACTTGACCCTTATATTTCCCTTAACTTTTAATTTCTTGTAATCCCATAAATTCAAGTTTAATTTATCTTCAATAAAGGGGTTTCCATTGTTTACTAAACAGCTAAAGCTCTCTTTAATTTCTTTTTTATGGTAATGATTTATTTCGTTACCCATGTATACAGCAAAATCCTTCCAGTTATCGAAGGTATTAATTGCGATTACAATGGGCTTTGACCTGAAAGTCTCCCCAGGTCCCATATCTCCTAAACTATTCTCTATTGAAAAAAATGCATAGTCAAAGATTACATTACTATCTGAAGACCACCCCAAGCCTTTTGTAATACCATCGTCAGAAAATACCCAGTTTTGGTCTATCTTTTTAAAATCCCAATGGTAAGCCAGAAATCCGTCTGCCCCTGGAGTCCTAATAATCTGACCATCATATGGCAGATATCCCTCTATAATAAGGAAAATCAAACGCTGACTTGCATATACATCTTTATAGGTATGACTATTTGACTTGTTTTTCACCTCATAATATATATTAGAAATCCCATCTTGATATAGCTCAATATAGTAATCAAGCTCTAAATTCTTCATGCTTTCAGAACTATAGCTTGCCTTAATCATGACTTTATCTTCTGTCTCTTTAAAATCCACTTTGTTAGGTCTTTTATTAAAGAACTCCATAGAGTATGGCTTGCCAAGTTTAGGAGGTCTAAGTATTATATCATCATCGGGTTTGATTCCATATATGTTAACAAAATTATTTCTCTTTTTAAGCTCAGCACAGTATTGCCCGTTATATATATACCAGCCTTCTTCATCTTCTCCTTTGTACCTACCTATATATCCTCTGAATGCCCCTGTAATTCTAGCTTTGTATTCCATCTCCTCTTTATCAGTTTTGATATTGACAACGATATCTTCATCATAAAATCCATGACCTGTGCATAGGAAATTTATGCTCTTTGAAGCTCTTTGATTTTTATTAAGCTCATAGCCTAATACTGAATTACTAAAACTAACAAACTTTGAGTCTGGAATCTTAAAATCAATAGCTATATCTTCATCGAAATTATTTTGCACATTAATATAAGATTTTGACATTTCTCCAATTAATACAGGCTTTGGATTTGACATACTAAGCTTAACTGGAAACTTAGGATTTATGCCAATTTTAAATAAAGATTTTTTACCATTTATATATATTTCTGAAGCAACACAGGGGTGAGTTTTCCAAATACTCTGCTCTTCCTCCACCTCATCTAACCAAAATTTTCCTATAACAGTGCTTTTTTCTGTAATATTATCTTCATATTCTAAATCAAACCTTATATTTTTGTCATTCTCTCCTTTAATGGAGATATGCAAATCTTTTCCACTTTTATTTTCTATTTCATACCTGATTTCATACTGCCTTCCAAAGACCAAATTTTGTTTTTTTACCCTGGCCCTTACTAGATAATCATCGGTTTCAATAGATGTAAGCCCTCTACCTCTTCTTTCAAACTCCATTTGAAGCCTCACATCTTCCTTTTTCCATAAATAGTCATAATACTCGAAGTCTCCTTCGGTTCTTCCATCACTTTCAACCCTAATTTCCCTAAGGCTGTCATTATACCAGTGAAGCTCATTAAAATATTCATTTACTGCCTCTGTCCTCATTACATAGGGTATGAAATTCATTAAATGGGTGGTATCATCCCTTTTCTCCCAGAAGAAACCACATTTTTTATATAATGGTACAGCTTTATCATTTCCCTGCCATGTATA
>JANQEZ010000067.1 GCA_028278115.1 Clostridia bacterium | reverse complement strand
TTTTTCTTATATTTTGTAGGTTAAAACAGATTCATAAAAATCACTCAAATGAAATATCAAAACCCCCTTAAGTATTGAAAAACTAAAATTAATGATTTATTAGCACAACGAGTTAAATTATGTATCTTATGAATTAATATTCTATATATGAAATTGTAATAATACATACTAAGAAAATGATAAGGTGATAGTATGAGGGTTAAATGGTACAGACTATTTTTTGATTATTTAGGAATAACTCTGGGAACTTTTTTAATGGCAGCAGGGTTATTAATGTTTTTAGAGCCTAATACTATAGCACCAGGTGGTGTAACTGGGCTTGCAATTGTTATACAAAAGGTTAGCCAAGTGCCTATGGATGTAACTAACCTTGCAATAAATATTCCATTGTTTATTTTTGGCATCATAGTTCTTGGAAAAGCCTTTGGAGCCAAGACAGCCTATGGAACAGCAACTTTATCATTATTTATCAGGATTTTAATTATCTTCTTTGATGGCAGTATTAATGCTACTGGTGATTTGTTGCTGGCATCTATCTTTGGTGGTGTTATTTTAGGAATAGGTATTGGAATGGTCTTTAAGAGCGGTGGAACTACTGGCGGTACTGATTTAGCTGGTGCTATTTTGAATAAATATGTGACTGGACTCAGTACAGCAAAGCTTATGATGATAATTGACCTTGTCATTGTGGCGGCTGCTGGAATAGTTAATAAAAATGTTGAGACTTCGTTATATTCAGTAATTTCATTATATGTTCTTGTGAAGGTGGCAGATTTTATTGTTGAAGGACTCAACTATTCAAAGGCATTTTATATTGTTACCAACTATTCTGAAGAAATTAGTAAAGAAATATTTGAAAAGCTTGATAGAGGAGCCACAGCCCTAAAGGGCAAGGGCATGTATACAGGGGAAGATAAAGAGGTATTGCTTTGTGTTGTCAATAGAGCACAGGTTACTAAGCTAAAGGATATAGTATATTCTTTAGATAATCAGGCTTTCATTATGGTATCTACCGTCCATGAGGTTCTTGGAGAAGGATTTACTCCATTAGATAAAAAATAATACTAGGAGGTTAAGTTAAGATGAGTCAATATCAAGAACTAAAAAATATGGCTAAGCAAATTAGAAGAGATATTATTGAAATGGTCAATGCTGCTGGGTCAGGTCACCCTGGAGGTTCACTTTCAGCAGCAGATATATTAACGACCCTATACTTTGAAAAAATGAAAATAGACCCTAAAAATCCTAAAATGGAAGATAGGGATAAATTTATACTATCAAAGGGTCATGCAGCTCCTGTTGTATATGCAGCTCTAGCAAGAAGAGGTTATTTTTCACCTGAAGAATTACCTAAATTAAGGAAAATGGGCAGCATGCTTCAAGGGCATCCAGATATGAAGGGGATTCCTGGTGTTGAAATGTCTACAGGATCATTAGGTCAAGGGTTTTCAACTTCCATAGGAATGGCACTAGCTTCAAAGCTAGATAAAAAAGATGGTAGAATTTATGTTCTATTAGGTGATGGTGAGATGAATGAAGGTTTAGTATGGGAAGCGGCCATGTCAGCTGCCCACTATAAGCTAGATAATATCACAGCAATTTTAGATTTTAATGGATTGCAAATTGATGGTAAGAACGAAGATGTAATGAATCCAAATCCTCTTGATAAAAAATGGGAAGGCTTTGGATGGAAGGTAATTACAATAGATGGACACAGTTTTGAGGAAATAATTGACGCATTTAATCAAGCTGAAAGTACAAAGGGACAACCTACCATGATTATTGCAAAGACAATAAAGGGTAAGGGAGTTTCCTTTATGGAGAATGAAGCTTCTTGGCATGGCACTGCTCCTAATGATGAAGATAAGGAAAGGGCATTAAAAGAGCTTGGAGGTGTAAGATAATGACAGCTAAAATAGCTACTCGTGAAACATATGGTGAAACCTTGGTGGAATTAGGAAATAAACATGAAAATATTGTTGTACTTGATGCGGATTTGTCAAAGTCTACAAAAACCTATGCCTTCTCAAAGGAATTTCCAAATAGATTTTTTAATATGGGTATCGCAGAGCAAAATCTAATGGGAACTGCTGCAGGGCTTGCCGCTTCTGGAAAAATCTCATTTGCAAGTACATTTGCAGTTTTTGCTTCTGGAAGGGCCTTTGAAATAATAAGAAATTCAGTATGTTATCCAAAGCTAAATGTTAAGGTATGTGCTACCCACGCTGGTATTACAGTAGGAGAAGATGGTGCTTCACATCAAGCAATCGAAGATATATCTTTAATGAGATCATTACCTAATATGACTGTTTTAAATCCTGCCGATGCAGTATCAGCTAAGGCACTGCTGCACGAAATAGTTGAGTACGATGGTCCAGTATATGTAAGATTAGGTCGTGCCAAGGTTCCAGTAATATACGATGAGTCTGTTAAATTTACTATGGGCAAGGGTATGGAAGTAAAAGGTGGTAATGACATTGCCATTATTGCTACAGGAATTCTAGTTAATGAGGCCATCAAAGCTAGTGAAGAACTTGCTAAGGAGGGAATTTCAGCTAGAGTTATAGATATGCATACCATAAAGCCAATAGATAAAGATATAATTATAAAGGCAGCTAAGGAAACAAAGGGGATTATAACTGCTGAGGAGCATAGTATAATCGGAGGCCTTGGAAGTGCAGTAGCAGAAGTTTTGGCAGAAAA
>JANQEZ010000065.1 GCA_028278115.1 Clostridia bacterium | reverse complement strand
TGTAGTTTAAATAAAATTATTTGCATATTATGTGACTTTGTCAAATTAAAATTATGATATTTCCTCAAACAAAAAAATATAATGATTTTGCTCTTTTCCTCTAAAAATATTAAATTAAAACTTAATAAGCTCTAGATCTATACAAGAATTTGTCTACCTTGAGTATCTAGGTTCTACTCTAGATACTCTTTTGAAATTACGCACATTGCTTTTTTCAAACATAAAAAGCTCCGAGTAATTTATACATAAATTATAGATGTGTAACTTAGAAACCTAACCTTTCTTGGAAATATTAAATTATAAAAGCGTATATCCATATACATATCAAAACATATGATGCTCTGAGGATTTTTGATATGTATAAATTAAATCTTTAACGGGAGGTAATTTCTTTGATTATTGATACCTACTCTTATAATTCAGTCCCATTATCCATATCTAAAGTACTAAATAATTGTGAAAATTATAGGGTAGAATTAAACCCTTTGACATCTGGAGTAGTATCAGATATTCCCATCATAATATATACTCATAGGTTAAATTTTTATAAAAGTGCTTCAATTAAGCTGCCTCAAACTGCAAGCAAAGTTAGCCATATTAAAAACAAGGTAGTTGTTTCTAGCTGTATTTTCTCCAATGATTCTAATGCTTTATTCATTAAGGGTTTCATAAAAAAAACTATATATTATGTCCCTACTAACCTACTATCACATGATAGTTTGAAAAACTATACAACCCATATACCCTTTGAAGTATCAACGAATGTTAAAATAAACTATTCTAAAGCTGTACCCTCTACAGGTAGAGGCTTTACTGATACTCATAAAGCCAATGAGGAATCCACCTTTTCTTATATGGACAAATCTTTACCATCTACAGCTCAATCAAGCTTTAATAAGGTATCCAATGAATTCTTTTATACCAGACCCTATTGTGAGCTTGTTAAAATTACGATTTCCGAAAATTGCAGATACATATATATAGGAGATACAGATTCTAATTCTAAAATAATAGCTTCAAGAAATATAGCTTCATTAAAGGATCATATGTCCATAAGCCTTGACATGATTATCTTACAAAATCAAAAAATCTATATTAGTCCATATTTGACTGCTTCAGAGGCTACAATCAAAGCTCTAGAGGATAATAACTTTATAGCAAAATTACACAGTTTAGATAAACCGTTGGTAAATGATGAATGTAATTGGAAAGCTTTTATGGACAGCATTGATATTTATAATTCTTCAACTGGTACAGCATCTATAAGCAAACCTATTTCAAAGGAGGACACCAATAGTATAAACCCTGTAAATCCTACTAAATCAGTTGATTTATCCCCTGAATCAATTCTTTTTGCTCTCTTAGGTTTAGGTGATATCCCTAGAACATATACTTTTAAAACCCCTTTTCGTCACCCCAAAGATTTTTTATCAAGTCATTATTCTACTACGTCCTATGATGTAATACTTCTATTTTTATTTATCCTTATACTTATTGATCTCGATGTATAAGCTAAAACTATAAATCAAGATTCCAGCTGCTTAAAATATCTATCTTAATGCGTATTCTAATTCATACTTTTTCATTTTTCTATATAATGAGCTTCTACTAATTCCTAGTACCCTTGATGCTAAGGCAATATTTCCTTCTACTTCTCTAATAGTTTTATCAATCGTTATTTTTTCCACTTCTTCCAATGATAGAAGCTCATCACTTATTCCCAATGATTTAGTTAGATTACTTGGTTTCATATAGTTTGGCAAATATTTATAGCTTAGAACATCATCATTTTCTATAATATTTATTACATGCTGCATTACATTTTGCAGCTCTCTAACATTCCCCGGCCAATTATAGTTGATCATACCTCTATAAAAGCTTTCACTTATAGACTTTATTTCCTTAGACATTTTATCTGAGTATCTCTTTATAAAATAGTCTATAAATAGCTTTAAATCTTCCTTACGCTCTCTTAATGTAGGTATTTTAATAGGCATGACATTGAGCCTGTAAAAAAGATCTTGTCTGAAGTTTCCTTGTTCAACTGCTTTTTCCAAATCCTTATGGGTTGCCGCTATCACCCTGACATCTACGGGAATTACTTCATGCCCCCCTACTCTAACTACTTGTCTAGTCTCAAGAACTCTTAAAAGGTTGGTCTGAGCGTCTAAGGGCATATCTCCAATTTCATCTAAAAATATTGTTCCTCCATCTGCAAGCTCAAATTTTCCAGGATGACCACCCCTCTTAGCTCCAGTAAATGCTCCTTCAACATAACCAAACAACTCACTTGCAACAAGCTCCCTTGGTATAGCACCACAGTTAAGAAATATAAAGGGCTTGTCTCTTCTAGAGCTTGAGTTATGTATAGACTGGGCAAATAGTTCCTTTCCTGTTCCACTTTCCCCCTGTAACAACACGGTGCTATCATGTCTAGAGCATTTTTTCCCAAGCTCTATAGCCTCCTTTATGCTTTCGCTATTGCCAAGGATATCATTAAATGTAAATCTAGCCTCCGCTCCAACTATTTTATTTATCAAATTATGGATAACCTTCGCTTCTTTAAAGGTCATAACAACACCCTCAAGATTATTTTTTTTATAATCATATATTGGGGTTATAGTAGCTATACATTGTAGCTTTTTTCTCTTTTTTATCTTAAAGTTTATTTCTTCTTCCTCGTACTTTCTCCCCCTTCTTATAGCTCTAACAACACTGCCTTTAAACTCCTCACATAATATAGTGTTTATACTTTTCCCAACAATATCTTTTTCCTTTAAGGACAGCAGCTTTCTAGCAAATAGATTTATATCGGTAACTACGCCTTCATTATTTATACAAATTAGTCCCTCAGATATTGATTCCATTATTGCGTAGAAATGCTTATTTGCAATTGTTAGCTGCTTATTTATAAGCTCAAGCTGAAGTTCATTTTCAATGGCTTCAGAGGCTGCTACCACCATACCTAAAGTATGGGGATGTACCTTTTCCCTTGGTCCAGTTATACTTAATATCCCCATAATTTTGTCTTTATCATTCTTGATTGGACAAGCTGAAGAACTCCACCCATGATACTGCTTGCAAAAATGCTCTGCTCCAATTATTTGTATGGGCTTTCCAATATGTAAAGCAGTGCCTATGGCATTAGTTCCAATTACCTCTTCCTTTACATTGCACCCCTTGTACATATTTAAGCTTCCATACTTTAAAACTAAATCCTTATCTCCTATACATTCAAGCACATATCCGTCCTTATCCGTTAACCTTACCAGCAGACCTTCACTTCCAATAATTTTATATAGACTATTCATAAAGGGCTTAGCTGTCTTAAGCAAAGGCATAAACTCCTCATATCTCTGTGCAATTTCATCTTCACTTAGCTCTATATTTATCTTTTCCGTAAAGGGATCAATTTCATATTCCTTACTCCTAATCCAGGATTCTGTCACAAACTTTTTTAAAAGATTCCTCTTTAGTTTTCCTTTGATAACGAAATTATCCCATGCTCCATAAACTTTCTCATTTTTAGTTAATAATTTCTTTGTAGGCATGGTCTTCCCTCCTGATTTCCTATGTTAACTATATCTATATACTACTATAAACTATTTAGTTCTTTATTTGCAACTTTATATAAAGAGAATCAACTTCTATGAATATTATTCACTGGAAAATCATATCTATATAACCAGTATAACTTAAGAGAAGCCTTTATTAGACACTTTAGCACTATCTAACTGTTCTTTAATCTTTCCATGAATAATCTGTGTTTAATGTATTTTTTTTTCTATCAGGGGAAAACTTTTTATATGAAACATTAAACCTATAGGATTTATGTAGTAGAACTCAATTTATACATATACATAGATTATTAAAAGGCTCTAGGTTTTTTGGAGTTTTTAATGGGTATAAGTTAAATTCTCTACTTAAATCTCTATACATCATGGACTAAGGAAGGTGTATTCACTTGAGTTTAACATCCAATCTTTCAAATAATACTATAAATGTTGACACACCCTTTGCAGCTTCATCTTTCTCAAATATATTTCTATCCTATCTGAAGGATAATTATACTCCTGAGCATGAGGAAATCGTATTGCTTTGTATAGGCACTGACAGGTCTACAGGCGACTCTTTAGGGCCTTTGACCGGCTATAAAATGAAAAAAGTCTTAGGCAGATTTGATAATGTACATATCTATGGTACTTTAGACTTCCCTGTACATGCAAAGAACCTAGAGGATCATATCGACTCCATAAATAAAACCCATAATAATCCATTTATAATTGCTATAGATGCATGTTTAGGTAAAATGGATAGAGTTGGATATCTAACTGTCTCCAATGGTCCAATTAAACCAGGTGCTGGTGTGAAAAAAAATCTTCCTCCAGTTGGAGACATTCATATAACTGGCATAGTAAATTTAGGTGGTTTTATGGAATATATAGTTCTCCAAAATACTAGACTCAGCCTAGTTATGAATATGGCTGAGACTATTTCCAGTGCTGTCTATTTTGGTCTTTGGAAATTTCAAAGAGAAAGTGAAGAAAATAAAAAGCAGTGTAATTTCAGCTAAAACAAAGATGTATAGCTCCTATTCTCTATCATGTTTATAATTTCTTGTGGATTCTTATTATTTATATCCACTATAAAAGCTCCTTTTGTCATATCAATAACATTGTCATATAGGTTTAAATAACTTAAAGAGCCACCATCACTACTATACAATATTGTATCTACATAACCCGAATACGAATCATCTACTATATTATATCCCATCTCCATAAGACTTTCTCTAATATTATCGGGAATATCATGTACTGCTATAGTTTTTTTCATAAGAAAAGCACCTCCTAGAGATATTTTTTCTAGGAGGCTACTAAATTATTCAATAATATTCATAGATATAGATGTGTGACCTATAGGTAACCAACTTTAAAGTTTAATAAATTTCAAATAAAAAATGCAGAGGCGTTCATTATTTTCTTTGAAATTTATTTTAAGTTTTATTGTTGGTTTCCTATAGGTAACCAACAATAGAGTGTAATAAACCTAAAAGGATTATGATATTTTATTTTAGTAATTTCAATGAATCTGTTTTCTCCTTCAAAATATATAAAAAACAGGTTCATTGCATGAACGAAAATAAAATATCATAATCCCTACTTCACATCAATAAAACTTCTTTCATTTTAAAATTTTATCTGAATACTCTTGTTTAAGGGATAATAACTTCAATTGCTCTTTTTCCTATCTTTATCTCGGCTGGAGTAGTCCCTATTATATCTCCATCTGCATTCAGCATCAAATAGTCGTCTCCAATAATTTTTATTTCCTTTCCCCTAAGAATCTCAACTTCCTTAATTCCTAAATGCTTTCCCTTAAAAACAGTAAGAAAAAGTGCTGCAAACTTTATTTTACTTATCTTATTGACTATACAAACATCTAATAATCCATCATCAAGATCGGCCATAGGATTTATCTTCATTCCTCCACCGTAGTATTTCCCATTTCCCACTGCAACGAGTTCAATTTCTCTGTGCATTAATCTTCCGTCTATTTCTATTCTTATATTTTTATATTTATACTTTATAAGGGTTTTAAGGACTCCTACTATGTATGCCAATGTTCCTGAAATATATTTTTTTATATACTCTGTTTCCTTTACTATCTCAGCATCAATACCAACACTTGAGCAATTTAAAAAATATCTATTATTTATTAATCCAATATCTATTTTTCTCTTTCTAGAAGCCTTAATTATCTCAAGTATTTCATTATATTCCTTTGGCAGCATCAACATCCTTGCAAAATCATTACCTGTTCCCGAGGGCAATATCCCTAATACAACATCTTCCTCCCTTATACCATTTACAACCTCATATGCTGTTCCATCTCCACCCACAGCAATTATATGATTAAAACCTTCTTTAATTCCTTCTTTGGCTAATTTTTCTCCTTCTCCCTTTTCCTTCGTAACTTTTATCCTATATTCTACTTTTTCCTTATCAAAGCTCTCCCTTATTTTAGGAACCAATTCTAAAGCTTTACCCTTTCCTGCAATTGGATTTACGATAAACAGATATTTTTTCATATTTCCCCCATCCATTAGTCCTTTTAACCTATATAGAATGCACTTATAAACCTACACTTTGATTCTTTGAATAGCCAATGCTTTAGGGATATTCAAGGAGTCAAAATGTAAAAGATTTATTGCAATCTATATAGTTAAGACAAAATGTTTCACATGAAACATTTTGTCTTAGTATAATTGATGATATGACAGTAAAAATCTCTTAATTTTTTACTACTCAATTTCTTCACAAATGCTCTTTATTGCAGAAATAGCCTTATCAATATCCTCTTTCTTATTAAAATATCCAATACTGAATCTTACTGTACCCTGCTCAAATGTTCCTAAAGACTTATGGGCAAGAGGTGCACAGTGTAGTCCTGATCTTACTGCTATATCAAAGGCTTGGTCCAATATATAACTAATCTCTGAAGAGTCCAAATCCCCAATATTTATCGAAATAACCGAGGCTTGTTTTTTCGCATCCTTAGTTCCATATATCTTTACATTTTTAATACTTTTAAGCTCATTTAGCATATACTCAGTCAATTCTTCCTCATGTCTTCTTATATTATCAATACCCTTTTCCAGAATAAACTCAACTCCTGCTCCCATTCCTACAATACCCGGTGTATTTGGAGTTCCACTCTCATATCTATCAGGAACAATTTCAGGTTGCAGCAGTGATTCCGATTTACTTCCAGTTCCACCCTCCTTCATCTGCTTTAAAATTATTCCTTCTCTTACATATAAAATTCCTGTCCCCTGTGGGCCCATTAATCCTTTATGTCCAGGACAGGCAAGTAAATCTATATTCATCTTCTTAACATCTATATTATAAATCCCAGCAGTTTGAGCAGCATCAACCATAAAAAGAATATCCTTCTCCTTAGCTATATTGCCTATTTCCTCAATTGGTATTAAATTTCCTGTAACATTTGAAGCATGGGCTAAAGCTATTAACCTTGTATTTTTCTTAATCGCTTTTTTCAACTCATCTATTTTTATAATTCCCTCTTTGGAACACTTAACTATAGTGTTTTCTACACCAATTTCCTCAAGTGCTTTTATTGGTCTTATTAGGGAATTATGTTCCATACCCGATGTAATAACATGATCTCCTTCTTTTAAAACACCTTTTATCGCTAAATTCAATGAATCTGTAGCATTACTGGTGAATATCACCTGCATTGGATTATCAATATTAAACAATTTACAAATTAGTTCTCTTGTTTCGTATATAGCTCTACCAGCCTTTAAAGCAAGTTTATGTCCAGATCTTCCTGGGTTTGCACCATATTCTCTTAAGCATTTGTCTACAGCTTTATACACCCTTTCCGGTTTTGGAAAAGATGTTGCCGCATTATCTAGATAAATCACTTCATCACTTCCTTTTTATTCTTCTAGTCTCCTATAAATCGAATTTCATATTTCTATCTATTATAAATATATTTGACCTTCCATTACTAATACTGCCTTTCCTCCAACTTTTATAATAAGATCATCTTGATTTCTTTTGACCTCTACAAAGATTTGACTTGGTCTATTCATAAAATATCCTTGCTCACAGATAAGACTTACCTTTTCATCAATATTTATTATACCACTTTTTATCAAATAAGCCGATAGGGCCCCATTTGAAGTTCCAGTTGCTGATTCTTCATTAATACCATATGCTGGTGCAAAATTTCTACATGAAATCAAGAGATTATCATAATCCTTTATTGTGAAGGCATGTACTCCTACCACATTATAATCTCTACTATATTTTTTTAAGCTTGAGAAATCAGGATTAATCTTCTTTAGTATATCAAGGCTTTTAACTGGTAATAAAATATCGGGAAGTCCTGTTGAATAAGCCATAACCTTGGCGTCAAATCCCTGAAGACCAATATTATCTTGGCTTATGCCCATAATACTTGCTATTTCACTTATATCATTAATGGTAAAGCAATATTTTGGCTTTGCTTGAATCATCATTATTCTCCAAATATTGTTTTCCTTAAAGTATATTTCAACGGGTAATATCCCTGCTAAAGTTTTCTGTCTAACAATTATTTTATTTTTATTGGGTTTTATTATACCCTTCTCCACCAAAATTGAAAAGGTTGCTATGGTAGCATGACCGCACAATTCAACTTCCTTGGTAGGGGTAAAGAATCTGACTTCATAATCATAATCCGAAACCTTTGAGTCCAATACAAATGCAGTTTCTGATAATGACATCTCCCTTGCGATCATAAGCATCTGATCTTTATTTAAATCCTCAGCATCAAGTACAACAGCAGCAGGATTTCCTCCAAATGCTTTGTCTGTAAATGAATCCAGTTGATAGAATCTCTTAATCATATTCTATTCCCCTTTTCTTTTGAATGTAAAGTCCTAAAAATCTAAATATACCTACAACCTTTTTTAATATCATATTCCCAATATATAAACTGTGTATCAAATTCTAAAATATTAATGTTTCACGTGAAACATTAGTACCTTATTTCTATTCTGATAAAACAAAACCTATGAGTTTATATACTAAGCTCCCATAGGTCTAAATAGTCAAAATATTATTTGATGAAATTAACTCGTTGTGCTAATAAATCATTAATTTTAGTTTATCAATACTTAAGGGGGTTTTGATATTTCATTTGAGTGATTTTTATGAACCTGTTTTAACCTACAAAATATAAGAAAAA
>JANQEZ010000004.1 GCA_028278115.1 Clostridia bacterium | reverse complement strand
TGACATCATATTAAGTACTTTTTCAGGCATTTTTTCTGTCATGGGTGTAAGTATGAAGCCTGGAAAAGTACTTAATATGATGTCAGAAAAATCACCAATAAGGAGACTCGGGACTCCAGAGGATATCGCCAACGCCTACACATATCTAGCCTCCGACGAGGCCAGCTTCGTAACCGGATCGGTGCTAGAGGTTACAGGCGGCATAGTGTTATAAATAAGGAGATAATTTATTAAAAAAGAAATATTAAAAAAGGCTGTCCATTAAGACGGCCTTTTTATAAAGTATACTATTTAAATAAGTATAAAACTATATCCAACAACAACCATTGATAAATCCATATAAATATGTTAAGATATTCTATGTCGAACTAAATACTATGCGTCCTTAGCTCAGTTGGATAGAGTGCTAGACTTCGAATCTAGGCGTCGGGGGTTCGAGTCCCTCAGGGCGTGCCAAATAGTAAAACCCTTGATTTTACAAGGGTTTTGTACTTTTTTGAATTTGTAGATTATCAATAAATATTATGATTTTTATAGGTATAAAGGTATCACTACAAACGCACATTGCGACCTTTTAATTTGTCCAGAGTAGACAAGTTTCTAAAGTTTTTGACAGTATAGCTTGAAGCTAAATGAGAATATTTTCTAGTCATTTCTAAAGAAGTGTGACCAAGAATCATTTGAAGGCTAAAGGCGTCACCACCATTCATAAGGTATCGAGTTGCAAAAGTATGTCGTAATAGATGTGGATTTAATCTTTGTATCCCAGTTTTCTTTTTTAGCCTAAAGAACAACATTTTTATAACATCTACAGAAACAGGCATTTTTTCTTGGCTAAGAAATAATTTGTCTGTTGAATAATCTGGCATGGGTCTATAGCCATTAAGATACTTAAATATTAATTTTTTAGTATATAAGCCCATAGGAACTATACGTTCTTTTTCTCCCTTACCAAAGACTTTTATTACATTTTGGGTAAAATGCACATTCTGTATATCTAAAGTAATAGCTTCATTACGCCTTAATCCAGAGTCAAGCATTAAAGATATAATACATTTATTACGAAGTCCAAACTCGGTTTTCTCGTTAATAGATTTATACAATAATTCTATTTCTTCTTCTGATAAAATTTCAATAACTTTTTTGGGAGCTTTTGGAAGTTTGATTTTAATACTTATATCTACATCAATATATCCTTCTTCGAATATCCACTTCATAAATGCACGTATATGTCTAATGTAAGACTGTATAGTCGTTTTGGATAATTTTTTCTTTATGTCAGTTTGAAAATTAAAATCTATATACTTATCAATAAGATACATTTGATATTTCTTTACATCTAAGAGAGTAATTTCGCTAACTGGTTTTTCAACTCCTAGATAATAACTAAAATAATTTAGAATATTCCTATATGTGCATATTGTATTTTCTGTATTTCCTTTAAGCTTTTGCTCTATTAAAAACCCTTCTATAGCTTTTTCTATAGTTATCATTACACCACTCCAAACATTTTCTTTTCTTTAATAGTCATAGGAGACTCTATAAACTCAAACTTTTTCCACAACTTATTCTTAACTTCTTCAATAGCATAAAAAGTGTCGGGAAATAGATATTTACAGACATCTTTAAATCTGATTTTGACTTGATTATTATATATACCCCTCATAAGACCAAATATAGTATTTACAAAATTGATAATACTTTTCTTGACTCTGAAATCCTCAATTTCATAAGCATTAATATCTACGTTTCCGATAAAGTCATTTTGATATTCAGCATTAAAAGTATGAAAATCTTGAAGAATAGCCACTATAGACTCATACATTTCCTTATCCACATCTAATTTATAAATCTCGGGTTTATTCAAGCCCCTAGAGCAGAAATAACGCTTCTTATTAAGCATATCCTTTTCTAAGTAAATACCATAGTTATCCTCACCCTTGCTATTTTCTTTGTTTATGTATTTCGCCACATAACTAGCAAAATCCATAATATCCTCTTTTTTAGACACACTCTTAACAAAAGTAAAACCTTGACCCCATATTTTCTGAAACTTTTTTTGGTCAATAAAAGGTAGATTGAAGTACAAAATATGAAAATGTACAGCACCACGCTTTTGAAATTCGGGTATACATATGTATTTTAAGACATTCTTTCTAATTCCATATAAACTCCAAGACAAACGCTTATTAAACTTTGTAAACTCCTCATTAGCTTGCTCTATATCTGTTATATTTTCAGCGAAGGTTAAAGTCCAAAATTTAGGTCGCTGAATATCTCCATGCAAATCAGGAATAACATTTACATTAGATGCTATGATGTCAAAAACTCTTTTTCTAGCCCTAATAATACTCTTAAGGAAGTTTTCCTTAGTATTATCACTTTGCCCCTTAGAAGCAGGGGAAGGGGCGTTCTTGACTTGATAATTAAAGTATTTATCTTTGGATAATCTCTTTAAAGTAACATGTTTTCCTGCTATCTTAATCTCTAAATTATAAGACATCTGATTCAACATTTAAAAACCTCCTATCATAGTATTTTTAAGGAATATTCAATAGTCGCATTAAGTGCGACATTACTCAAGTAAAGCCTTTCCCACCGCCAGAGGCGGTGGTACTTGCTCTAAAAAACTTAATCGTAAACCTAATCAAATCATGATCCAAAGTTACAGGTTGACAATTAAAAGATTAATAGGGTACTTAAAAGGATAACTCGTGGTGGGTCCCCTCTCTCCCCCCACGTTGTAAAGCCAAAGATATTTGATAATATAAACTATTCGGTGGCTAAAGAGGAATAGGAGTTATTTACGCTATTAGAAATGGGAAATATAACACATATACTACGCCCAAAATTCAAACGGAAAAGTCAAAGGCTAGCTAACAGGAGCCTTTTAATATATACTACGCCTATACTCTCCATTTCCCTGTACCCTAGATACTATCGACTACGCCCAAAGGACAAAATGAATACTATGCATACTATAATAATATGGATTGAATTTTGGTAAATTTCTTATCAATCTTACAATTAAAGAACTCTATATAAGCCGATATATGCGTATTTTATACAATTTTAATACAAGAGTGTTATTATATAGACATGTGTGTTTATGCACGATATGGGCTAATCTGAGGGGCTTCTAGCAAAAAGCAATTGCAAGGGTTGCAGGGGTTAAGATTGAGTATTATGCATAAATATTCATAGATGTGTATAGTAGTCGGTCACCCCTGCCATGCTCCGCAAAGGCAGGGAACCCACCGACTACTATACTTTTACACACCTAACTAACCTTTTTTAAACGATATTCAATCTCTTTTATTAGTTCATTCCTAAGATTTTGATAATCGTACTTTTTCATCTTAGTTTTGGACTTATCTTCAATATCCCAACGGTCAATTTGCTCGGTTGTATTATACCTTCTATAATTCTTATCCTGTGCTACCAAAGTATAATTAAAAGACCTGTTTTGACGTTTCTTAACAGCACCAGTTACACCTACTGCATTGACTACAGCTTCATACTCGGGAGCATGATAGAAATTGTAACTAAACCATCTATTTAAACCGAATACATTTTTCGATTCGATAACATAGTCTGTGGACTCCCTAAGCTGTATTGACATACGAGAGTATACAGGTGATGTACAGAATATAGCAAGACCATGTTTACGACATTGTGTAAGCTTCCAAAGCAGTTCTATGGGAAAATCTGAATATTTCTGACTTGTGAAGGTACTTTGAATCTCGTCAAATATTACAATGGAGTTTGGCGGAAGGTCTAACAAGTCCTGCCAACATTCGATTTTTCCATCTTGACCCTTAACATTGAAGTTACTGAATATCTTAATATTCTTACGAGGTCGAGAGTCCCTAATATTAAAGGCAAAGTTTACGGCTCCAAGGGACTTTCCCTCTCCATAATAGCCAGTAAAGCACCATATACCGAAAAGCTTAAATCTATCCACACCTCTAAATATGTCTATAATAACCCACTTAAGAAACTCTACAGTATTGATATATCTTGTATCTCTAACATGATATAAAAAGTGTTTAAATCTAAACTTAAGCTTGTGATGTTTTGCTTTAAAAGGTACTCTATGCTTAATGGCTATACTTAAAGTTTTAAGTGTAACGTAGCAAAGTGCTAAAACTAAAATCACAAATATAGCAATTCCAACAGCTTGTAAAACTGACTTAATCATATCTCTACCCCCTAACCAATTCGATAACCCATTGACCAATACGCATTAGAAGTGTGAAGTTATCTGCTATGAGCATGGCTGTAAAGCAAACCACAAGGACATCCAAAGGAAGGAAATAATTTGCACCTTCTAATAGGTCGATAATAACTGTTATGCCACTATCAAGGGAATCTATAAAATCCTGCGGTAAATTTAAAGTAGGCAACAATGAATCAAGCAGACCGACTATAAAAGTCATTATCTTATTAATAATAGTCACTACCTACTCACCACCTTACTAGGTACGATTTTACGCCATACATAAAGTAGTGTTGTATATATAAATCCTGCACCTATAAGAGTCCTAAAATAATCTACAAGAGAATATCCACCAAAGGTATAAGTATCTAAAATACCAAAGTCTATAAAGGTTGATTCTTCATCACTAAAGGGGTTTTGAACATTTGGATTTATATTACTAAGACCTGCATTAAATAGCCTATTTAGATTAATAGTAATAACAGGTGCTATACCTTTCCTTGTATCAATATTTTGTAAACGTTCAAGAGCATTTTTTAGCACATTAATGTTTAACTTCTCCTCAAACTTATCCCTTATAAGGTTAGGGTCGAAATTTGGGTCAATACCACCATTATGCCCCTGTATTTCTTGCAAAATAGAATCTAGCTTTGTATTAGTTTCAGTTAAATCAATATCTACAGTTCCACTACCAGTATCAACACCAGTATCAACAGAACCACTATAGTCCTTATCTCTAACGTTTTCAAAAGTCTTGTCCGGCAAATCTGACAAGCCGGAAGGGATAGCGACTTCAACTTTTTGTTCATCTTCAATTTTCTGCTCCCAAGCATCCCAGCCAGTAGAGCCAACAGCTACACTATAATCATAAGTATTATCAGCATAAGGAACATTTAACATAAACAAAACACTATTAGAATCAACAAGATTCCCATTTAAATACTGCTCACAACGAAAAACAGGGTCAGCATTATAATCATCACTACGACTTGCAGGGTCATAAATAACATTAACACCTAGACCGTAAGGAGCTTGATAAACACTAAGATAAGGAACTGGTATAGTAGGACTATTTCCATCAACATAAAATCTACTAACACCATCTTTTTTATAAATATCATATGTTGAATTATCATAACCTTCAACACCACTAGCAACAGCATATTCTTCTTCAACAACAAAACCATCTATAAGCAAATGATATGTATCATATCTCTCACCTTCATTTGTCATGTGAAGGGAAAAAGTATGACCATGCATAGTAATACTAGAATAAGCGATACCGCTTGAAGAATAATACAAATCAGAACCATGAATATATTCCCCCACAGAACTAAAAGTCTGGGAATTAGAGCCTGATATACTGGAAACATAACTGGCAACATTATCCCAAATATCTTTAGTAAAAGTAACAACGTCATTTATAGAATTATTCACAGCATTATTAAAATTAGCTCTTACATCTGATGTCATAAAGTTATAATACATATCAGTGGCAGAAGCCTTAATACTATCCTGATTAGCATAAACAAGACCACCGGCAAGAAGTAATCCACCTAAAGCAAGAACTTGTTTACCCCCTAATGCAATCAACAAAGGATTAGCATTAGCTGTAATCGTAAAAGAATTAAAAACTAAAAGAACAATACAAAATAACATTATATACACTTGTATTTTTTTCATGTTTACCTCCTAAAAAAAAGAGTGGACAAAACGTCCACCCTTTGCCCTATAGAGTTTATACTGCTTGCTTTGCTCTCTTTTGTAAGAAATTGATACCTTTCTTTACAGCAAAACCGATTCCCCAAAGGGTTAAACCTACAGGAACCAACACACCAATAAGGGCAACAACTGTTGGTACTATGTCTGCTGCGAAGTCTTTAATTATGTTCATTACACCATCATCTAAAAGACTTGTGGGAGTTGCTTGGTCTGCAAAGGCTACTGCTCCTGTGCCCATAACCCCTGCAATAGTAGTTGTAATAGCGATTAACTTCTTTTTCATCATAAATCCTCCTTGTATAATCATTTATATATTAAACCTCCAAAACTGCCTTATGTAACCTTTTATAAAGGTTTTCCATATCCACCATGCTACAGCAAAGGATATGCCTACACCTATAATCCAAAGGAATACACGTGTATAGACTTGTATGTCATATACATAACCAACCATTTCACCTAGAGTAGCATCTATATTGCCCACTGTATATACTACACTTTGAACTGTAGATTCTAAATCTTCTATCCTAGTATAAAGCCCTTCAAAGTTAGCCACATATACGTCTGTAGTTTCCACAGCTAACA
>JANQEZ010000393.1 GCA_028278115.1 Clostridia bacterium | reverse complement strand
TCAGGCTGGAACAGAACTTAAAGTTGGTGAATTAACATTCAAGTTCTTTGACAGTGCCAATACTTCATATTCTGATACTCTAAATGATAATGAATTTGGTATTGATGTAAATGGAAAAAGTACTACAGATGTTAGAAATGCTATCGTAGCAGCATACACTGGTGGACATGCTGATGAAAAAGATCAAGTAACTATAGCCGCTGGTGCTGGTGATTCAATAGATGTTACTGCTGTTAATTTTGGTGTTACTGGCGATAACATTACAACTGAGCTTACTGGAACGGGTAATGCATTTGAAGATGTTTCAGTTAACTTCCAAATAGGTGCAAATGAAGACCAAAGTATGAACGTAACTATCAGTACTATGGATGCAGGTTCTTTAGCTGTAGGTAGAGATGCAAGTGGTAATGCCGTAAGCAATGGTACTAACGCTACTCAAGGTCTTGACCTATCATCTCATACTTCTGCAAAGGCTGCAATCACTACAATTGATAATGCTATTTCAGCAGTATCAGAGCAGCGTTCTAAACTTGGTGCATTCCAAAACAGATTAGACCATTCTATCAAGAACTTAAATACTTCATCGGAAAACTTAGCAGCTGCTGAGTCTAGAATCAGAGACGTAGATATGGCTAAGGAAATGATGGAATTCACTAAGAATAACATACTTCAACAAGCTGCTCAAGCAATGCTGGCTCAAGCTAACCAAGCTCCTCAAGGAGTACTTCAATTATTAAGATAGTTTTAATTTAACCAATCAAAAGCTCTGGAACATCCAGAGCTTTTTTTCATAGGGAGTTGATATCATGGACATAGCCCTAATGTCTACTATACTAAGTCAAGGAAGGGTTCAGCAACAAGCCAATATTTCTGTAATGAAAATGGCCATGAACTCTGCTAAGGGCTCTGGTCAAATGATAAAGGAACTAGCAGATAATAATACTAAAATGATGGAGATGTCAGTTAATCCTCATATAGGTAAAAGCATTGATATAAAGCTATGAGGAGAAAGAGTTCCAAGTTGAAAGTACTAGAGTCTCTCTAATAATTTTCATGGTGAGAAATAAAAAGTAGGGAAGAATTCAAATCTACATTCTTCCCTACTTTTTTAATATTTGCTTGACTTTCTATTTCTTTAAAAGCTTTCCTATTTCCTTCAAGTCTAGCTTTCCCACTGATGCCTTTTTGTTTTCCTCCTGTATCTGAAGATATACTTCCCTGCGATGGACTTCTATATCCTTAGGAGCAGATATGCCTAGCTTTACTTTTCCTTCGTCTATATCTATAATTTTTATTTCGATATTCCCATCTATTATAATGCTTTGGTCAGTTTTTCTAGATAGTATGAGCATAGCTATCCCTCCTCTAAACTACGCTTTTTTGCTTCTGAAATATTCTATACTTTAAAGGGTATTCATCCTTTTGTAGTATAATTTGTCTTGATTTATTATTTTTTGCATTTATGATTATAGGAGCTTTGAGATTTAAAGTCATATCTTTAATATCTTCAGTAATAACTGCTATAGAATATACAGTTACGTCTTCATGCTTATCTAGCCCCAATTCCTTTGTAATTTTATTAGGAATATCAAATTCATAGTTATTTATAAATAGAAAAGGGTTGGTTATTACAAAGGCAAGGCTCGGCTCATCTACCGATTGAAGCCATTTAAATGGATTTTCCACGTCTGGATTATCTATTACAACAAATCTTTTCATATTCTCAAAACCTATAAGCGTCTCTTGAAAATCTATAATATCATTTTCATTTACTTCTATTTCACCAAAGTGACGAGTGTTTAGTTTCATAGTACTCCCTCCCTTTCAATTTAGAAATCATAATATATTCATTATCCTTTGCAATTCTTAACTCTTAACTTTGAATTCTTAATTATACTTTCTTGTCTACCTCTTTTCCTACATATTGTATATCAATACTATTCTTTTGTCTAAGGTATATTTCTACACTACCTCTTGAATAGTTAATTATTGGCTTATTTACTTTCACATCAAAATTTACCCTTCCTTTATGTACCTCTATATGGGGCTTTCCTTCTTTTAATTCTATTTTGGGCCTGCTTTTCGGCATAGTTTCAAATGTAAATTGTTTATTAAATAATTCAAAAGCATTATAATCTGCCTGCTGGGATATGGGGTTGAAGTCCTTATGAATATCTATCATTTGATTTCCTTGACTCACCCTTCTTTCTATCCCTTTCATTGCCGCTTATTTACCTAGCTGAGCCATTTCCCTCGTCAAATCTAAAAAGTTTTTAAGCCCCGCTTCTGCAAAGGGCTCATATTGATCTATAATAACTTTCGGTAGTTCATTTTTAATCTCCACTCTAGGATGCTCCGTATGCATTGTAACATCAGGACCCGGCTGCTGTATTTCGATTTTTGCTAAAGCTGTATTTATTCCTATTAAAGCGGGAGTGGTTGTAATGCTTAGCATGAGTATCACCCTCTGTTAAGTTAAGAGTTAAGAATTAAGAGTTAAAAGTTAAAAGTTAAAAAGATTTATATACCTTCTTTAGAGGTTTTGACAATTGAGCTAAGTAGCCTTATGATTTCATTGCACTCGCTAATAATATCTCTTATATATTTTTCTTCAACTTCATTACTATCCCTTAAAAGCTTTAACCAATAAAGGGTTTCAGCGGCTTCTTTAAGAGATATTGAAAACTTAGAAATAAAGTCCTTTTTACTCTGTGCAAATCTAGCTTCTTCTATATTAGCACCTATACTAGTGCCTGAGCGCAAAATTTGTTTAGATATAACAAACTCTCTTTTCTTTCCAGCAAGATACCTATATAGCTTTATAATCCTTAAAGCAAATTTATATGCCTTTTCACCAGCAATACTCTCTTTCATATTCTCACCCAGGGTTTAGTGTTTTATAAACTCTTCACTATTAACTCTTAACTCTTAACTCTTAACTGTTTTATCTATCTTATAAAATCAATAAGCGTCGGCTGTATCACCTTTGCACCTACGGATAATGATGCTCTATATACGTTTTCTTCGCTTTGAAGCTTCATTATGACCTCAGCCGTGTCGGCGTCTTCATTTTGACTAAGGAGCTTAGTAAAGGATAAGTTATCGGATGCTATTCTTTCTTTAACAAGTTCCATTCTATTTGCCCTTGCTCCAATATCTGCTCTGACGGATAGAATATTGTCCATATGATTATCAACTTTTCCTAAGAACTCGCCAATCTTTTCTTCATCACCACTATTCATAGCAGCTATAACTTCTTCAAAGTCATTCATGAGAGTACTTTCTTTAACTCTTACAACATCAACATTTAGATTAGGCCTTGAATCTCCCACTGCTGTATTAGTGGTAAATTTAATTGAATAATTTCCACCGCCTTGGTCAACTTTACTAGTAACAATTTTTCCCCCAGGTGGATAAGCCGAATCTAGGGTAGTATTAAGAGCAGTAACTAATCCATCTATATCCTCAGTAGGCAAAGCTCCAATGGTTACTCTTTTAGGCTCTCCATTAAAGTTAACTAAAAGCTCTGTTCCTTGAAATACAGCATTGGTAGCCTCAACATCGGTCAAGGTTTCTTTACTTTCTATTGAAGCCTCTGTTCCATTTATAGTTGTACCACTAGTAATTCCAAATGCAGTTTCTAAATCTGCAGCACTTATTCCAGCACCTGTAAAATCAACTTGGACCTGTGAATTCACTCCATAACTCTTGCTTTTTATCTGTAAATTTCCTGAACTATCAAAATAAACATCCGCTTTATCACTAAGCTTGTTGCTACTGCCATCCTCTGCATCCTTTATCACACTCAGTATATCATCTTTACTAATTGCCGTAGAGCTTCCATCAAGTGCTCCTAAATCAGAAGCATTTACTGTAAAAACAGTTCCATCTATAGTTATTTGAACTGCATTAGGATCTAATCCAGTTGAGAAATTAAAGGTTAGGTCAAAGTCAGATGAAGCCTTTAGCTCAGCTTGCCCTGCATCTATAATGCCACTTTGGCTGTATGGCAGGTTTGATAATAATGGATTAATTTCTTCATATCCAAATATGTCTATTCCATTTGTACTTACCTGTATATCATCCCCTATACCAATTTCATAGGTTGTTGAAGGCTTTTTATCTAGTGTATATGAGGTTATATCAATATTATAATTACCATCATCATCAAAAAGCTTTTCATCGGTATTATATCCTGAAAAAACATATCTACCTGCATAGGTTGTATTTCCAGATGATATAATCTGCTTCTTAAGCTGCTTCATCTCTTCCATTATTTTTTGTTTATCTTCAGTAGTTGTTGCTCCATTGGCAGCTTGTACAGTAAGCTCTCTAGCCCTTTGAAGAACATCACCTACATCAGCAACAGCAGATTCTGTAATCTCTAGCCAGGATAATGCATCATTTGTATTTTTTTCATACTGCTCAAGCTCAGACAAATCTGTTCTAAGCTTTAAAGCTCTAGAAACCACCACAGGATCATCAGAAGCATAGCGTACCTTCTTACCCGTCGAAAGCTGATTTTGATATTTATCTAAACGTCTTAGATTATTATTAAGATTCCTCATCATATTACCAACTAGCATACTGTTTGTGACTCTCATGGGTTAAAGACCTCCTTTGTGGGTTTGAGATATGTTATATGTTGCATGTTTTAATGTTAAAAACCGTTTCAGTTCCTAGTTATTAAATTTCTTAAGATAATTTATTAGTCCTAGTATTGTTTTAGATATATTTGAAGTTTTATTATGTAATCTTTTAAATGTTTTTTCATCTATGTGCTCTAAATCAAAAAGAATATATAGTTGACTCTTTAGCTCTGCACTAGACCCTCGTGCTATATTTAAAAACCTAATGAACTCTTTCCTGCTATTTCTTTCAAAGCCTTCAGCTATATTAGACATGATAGAGACAGCGGACCGTTGTACTTGGTCTTTTAATCCATAGTCTTTATAGAGGTTTGTAGTTCTTGAAATATCGTATATTTCTCTAACCAGCTCACGTGCAAATTTCCAACTATCAAGTTCTTCAAAGCTTTTAAATGTAGCCATATATATTCTCCTTAACATTTAACATTCAACATCTAAACATTTCTCATTATCTTCCCACCAATCCCATTCTACTAATAATCGTCTCTATCATCTCGTCCATTGCAGTTATCATTCTAGAGTTAGCATTAAAGGAATGTTGAAACTGTATCATATTTGCCATCTCTTCGTCTAGGGATACTCCCGAAACCGATTGTCTGTTTATATTTACTTGGTCCAATAATACAGTTTTATTCTCCCTCATTCTAATGGCTTCTTGAGTATCTACCCCAAGGTTTGATATAAGGGATTTAACAAAATCATCGGGGCTTCCCCACTTATAAAGGCTTACATCATGTCTGACTTCTGACATGTTTAAAGCGTTATCACCGTTTCCAGGAATTCCATCTTGAGTAGACGAAGCCGCTAGCTTATTGAGGTCATCCTCTATATCTGCGGAAAGAGTTAGCTCGCTAGCCGGAATCCTATCAACAACTAAATAATTTCCATTACTTAACATTTTTATAGATTTATTTTCATATGCGGCATTTCCTAGTATTGTCTGTATATTCTCTTTGATTATTTTATTATTTTCCTCATGGCTGAGGGAAGTACTTGTACCAGCAAGAACATCAGTTGTAACATCTACGCCGGGTCCATCATTCAAGCCTTTATTTATCAAGTAGTTTTCATATTCAGATGTGGACATTCTGTTAATGGTAAATAAATTGGTTCCAGAACTACCATCTAGGTCATATCCCATCTTATGTACTCTGTTTAACTCCTCAGTCAGGACATCGGCAAACTCGTCAAGTTTTTCCATGTAGTATGGAATGCCTTTATCTGAACCATCAGCATTGTCTCTAATTTCTATAAGTCCTTTTATTTTTCCACCCGTTGCCTGAAAACTAGAGCCATCATCCCATGTCACATTATATAGGGCTCTGGCATCGGTTGGATTGAGCTTATTTGCTCTTTGACTATATGCTAAATGGCTGGATCTTGAATTAGCTACAAGGGCCTTACCATTAACTAGTACATGAAACCTATTTTGTCCATCTTCATAGTAATCTATATCCGTAAGGTTAGAAAGCTTATCTAAAAGCAGGTTTCTTTGATCCCTTAAATCATTTGCCTTACTTCCATCTAATTCAGCGTTAAATATGGCATCATTAAGCTTTGCTATCTGATCTGCGTATCCATTTATCTCATCTACTACTGTTCTTATTTCAAAGTCAGTATCACTTTGCATCTTTTCAAACTGGCTCGCCATATTATTAATATTCTTTGCAAGAGCTATAGATCGTTGTCTTACTAATGCTCTGGCTGTAAGGCTTTCAGGGGTTTTATTCAGTTCATGTAATGAGCTAAAAAACTGATCTAATACAGTTCTTATACCTGAATCTGAAGGTTCATTAAATATGGCTTCTATATTTTGAAGGGCCTCAGCCTTTGCTTCCCACTCGCCAGAGCCCGAATTCTCACCTCTAAATTTAAAATCTAAAAATTCATTTCTAAGCTGAGTTATATTTTCAGTCTCAACTCCAGTTCCAAGTACTCCTTTGCCTAAAGATAGCGCCATAGGAGAAGACTGCTTTATATCTAGTCTCTGTCTTGTATAGCCTTCGGTATTGGCATTGGCAATATTATGTGACGTTACGTGCAGGGCTCTCTGGCTTGCAAAAAGACCTGAACGAGCTATATTAAATCCAAAAAATGTGGAACTCACCTTTCATCACCACCCTATATTTTTGCATCAAATAAATTACTTTTTATCTTTACATCTCTTTCGTTTGCATTAGAGCCATAGGTACTTCCCCTATTTTCCAATGTAGTTAAAAGGTTTTTGTTGAATTCAATATATTCAAGGGACTGTTCTATAAGCTTGCTGTTGAGCTCATTTTCATTTTTAACCAGTTTAAGAACTTCAGTAAACTTATCTCTTATAGACAATATTTTTGTTTTTGCTGAAATATCAAGATACTGTATCAGGTCTGAAATATTTTCGATATTGTTGATATTAAGCTCCTTTATTATATTTTGCATTATGGCTTCCCTTATCTTTTCAATCTTTGCTATGCTCAATATCATAGCCTGCTCTTTACTGGTAATGCCATCAAGCTCTTTTATTTTTCCAGCAATTATTATTTTTCTCTTATTTTTTTCTATCTCAAGTAATTCCTCGTATATTTCATATTGTTTGTTAAGGGCTGTTATTAACTGTTCCACTGATTTGCTCATCTTATCGACCCCTTTGCTAATTCGTCCTATGGCTGAATTAGAGTTAATAATTGCACATTAGAAAGTTTGCTAAACTTTTTTATCAAAGTTCATTCCTTCAAATATTTTATCTACGGCTTCTGCTGCTGCTGGGTTATAGTTGCCAGAGCCAATTGCTTTTTGTGTTTCATTTATTTTTTCATCTCTTACATCTGGAAGCTTTTTAAATGCCTTCATGGCCACTTGAAAATCCTTGGCCTTTGAAGATATCTGTATCTTATCCTTGGCTTCCATTGTTTTATTACTTTTCTCAACCTTTGTCATTTTACTCTTATAGGCCCCTAAAACTTTTTGTATATTGGGATTATTAAATATTTTCATAAAAACACCTCATCTCCACCGATTATTACTAATTATATTATCGGCAAAGATGAGGCTTTCATTAACAAAAATTTATTTAATTTCTTTTGTTTTTCATTTCGACTGTATACATTTTCTTACTTCGTTTACTCTCCGTCCTCTTTTTCTCTTCTTTTCTTACAAACCCAGCCTTTAATCCTCGTTCTATATCCCGGACACATTTTTCACAATATCTTCCTGTTCTTATGGCCTGTCCACAGGATTCACAGTCTAGTATTATCCCTGAGCTATCTGCTGATATCTCCAGCTTGCCTTCCCTTAAATAGCGTAATATTTTATCTTGTGAAACCTCTGTTTCTTCAGATACTACTGTGATAGTCTCCTTAGGATTTTCATAAAGAAATTCCTTTACCCTTTTAAAATCCTCGTCATCTTTTCTTCTGCAATTATAACATAGTTTGCTTATTCCATCATATTGAAACAATTTTCCACATTCTTTACAATTTCTTATATTCAAAGCATTCGCCCCCTTGTCGATTCTTTATGAGAATATTATAGCATAAAATGGTATTATAGGTCATGCTTTTTAGGATATCGGCACCGGGGACTAGGCACTCGAGTTTTGGTCATATCTTTTGGGTAATGTTGCTAATCGCCTCTCGCTATTCGGATTGGGTAGTGATCTTTTAAAGCCTGGTAACGGGTTACAGGTAACAGTAAAAGAACTCAGGCTTCATACCTTTTCAATTCTTAATTATTAATTTTTAATTCTCAATTAATAAACGTTTCTCCCCGTGGCAAAGGTAGCTACGTATACATTTAATGCGCCCTTTTCAAGCAATTCTTTAGTGCACTCATTTGCAGTAGCTCCAGTGGTGAATACATCATCTATAAGTAATATATCCTTATTTATTATCCTATCTGCATCTATTACTTCAAAGGCGTTTTCTAGATTTTCCCTTCTTTCTTCCTTTGTAAGCTGGTTTTGTACCGTTGTATTCTTTACTCTTATTAAAGCCTTATTGTCTATTTCAATATCCATCATCTTTCCTAAATACTTACCGATTATACTGGCTTGGTTAAAGGTTCTTTCTCTTTTCTTGGCTTTATGCAGGGGTACCGGTATGATTATATCAAATTCATACATTCCACTTTCCATTAATCTATCATAAATAATCTGTGCAGCATGATAGGATATATATCGCTTTTTATAATACTTTAGGTCATAAATAATTTTCTTGGATAAATCATCATATTCTATACATGAGATGGCCTTTTCATAGTAATTTGCATTGTTTATACAGTCAAGACATCGCTCTACCAAATACAATTCATCCAAGGGCTTTCCACATATATCACAAGTCTTTTCCCCTAGAAACCTTAGCTTGCCTTTACAGTCCTTACAAATCGAATATACCTCATCCCTATCTATAGACGCATCGCAAAGTATACAATATATATTCCTTGGATATATGAAATTTAAAAAAGTATCAATATATTCATATAGAATCTTTTTATACCTCACAAGCTTCAACCTCTATTCATAATTACATCCTTAAAGGCATTTAAATCCTAAAGTTTTACTTTGGAATCCTAAGAGCTGAGAGCAAAGAGCTAGGAGCTGTCAAAATACCGAAGGTAATTTGACTCCTACCATTCCAAAAGCTCATCATCAACTATTCTCTTTAATCTAAATTTCAGTCCTGAATTTCTATCTTGATTTCTTTCATTCCTTATCATCATATGTAAATACTTTTCCATACCTACTAAAACTACAAGCTCCTTTGCTCTGGTAACTGCGGTATATAATAGATTTCTATTTAATAGCATAGGCGGTCCCCAGCTCATTGGCATAACTACTACAGGGAATTCACTTCCTTGACTCTTGTGAATGGTAATTGAATAGGCAAGCTCTATCTCATCTAGGCTTGAAAAATCGTATTCTACATATTTCTCCTCATCAAAGCATGCCGACAGGGTCTTGGCTTCATTGTCTATCCATGTGATATATCCTATATCTCCATTGAATATTCCTTCGCCCTTTTTTAGTCCATCCTCACTCTTCCAT
>JANQEZ010000311.1 GCA_028278115.1 Clostridia bacterium | reverse complement strand
TTCACCTTTAAGATATATAAAAAAACAGGTTCATTGCATGAACGAAAATAAAATATCATAATCCCCCTCTCATCAATATAATTTCTTTCTTTTTAAAGTTGGTTCCCTATATAAAGGCAACCTATTTTAAAACTATAGGTTGCCTTTGTAGGTTAAACAGATTATTCTTCAGTTTTTTTCTCAAGATTAGGTTTTTCTTGCCTAGATTCTGTCTTCATTGTATTCACAGCTGAGGCCATCTTGTCAAATACCTTATTCACTTCAAAGTCTTCTCCATTTGACTTCTCTATGCGGATATTATGCTTTGTTAATAAAGTGAGTACTAAACCAAGTATGGCGATATGAGTTGCAAAGATTGTAATTACTATGGCAAGATTAAGGGGTATGTTTAGGACAATTCTGCTTTCATTTCTTATTTGCAGCTTAGCTTTATTTCCCTTTCTAATAATGCCTTTGATTCTTTCCCAAAAATCACTTTTACCCTCTGCTTTCTTAGAAGCTTTAACCTTTTTTTCTTTTTCGAGATATACCAAGGCATCTACTATATCACCTTCAAATTTTTCTAAAGCTTCCTTTGCATCTTGATAGCTTACATTTGCCCTTTCCCTTAAGGAATCAATCTGCTCTAATGTAACCTTCATAATAACACCTCCATATTTTTCAACCATTGCTTTACCCTAGATTATTCATATAAAATTCAAAACTCTGGGGGAACTCTTTTAAACCTTCTATGAACAATCAGGGTGTAATGTTTTATATTATGTATTAATTGTACAATTTCAAAATTAGATAAAGCTTAGGGAAAGATTAAAAAAAGATTAGAAAAATCCACTAGAGAAATAATAGACTTTAAATTTCTATGGAGAATTCTACAATGAAAATTAAAGCTATCACCAGTTGAATTTTAGCGGTTTTTTAACTCCCCAGCAGACACCTTTGTTCCTCAGCAGTAATATATATTATGACCTCATAGAATCACCATAGATTTCGCACTTCCCACTACGCATCTCGCACAAAACAAAGCCTCAACAGGCACCTTTGTTCATATAGCCTATTAGAAAGACCCTAATACTTGCAACTTGCAACTTGGAACTTACAACTTGCAGCTAAAACGCGTCTTCGCCCTCCAAAATCTTCTTGAGCTCCTTAACAGTTATAAAATGAATGCCCTTTTCAATCAAGTATGGATATACAGACTTGATAGCCTCTGCTGTGGCTCTGCCACCTTCAATTCCTACATGGCCTATTCCTATTGCATGTCCCTTTTTCAATGCTATATCTCCAAGCTTTAATACTTGTTTCTTAATATGATTTACATCCTTAGTTCCATCTAGAAATACATCCCGAGAAAAGCATGGTACACCCAGCTCCTCTGCTATTTCAGATGCTACTGACCTGGGAGATGTTTTACTATCTACAAAAAATAAGTCATTATCCTTTGCTTTTTCCAATATAGCCTTCATAATTCTCTTATCTTGAGTAGCCTTAGAGCCCATATGGTTATTTATACCAACCGCATACTTAACATCTACTAAAGCATCCTCCACAATACATTTAACATCCTCACTATCTAAATCACATGTAACTCCCCTTGGCCCCAGCCATTCTTTTTTTCCACTATTTGGCTCCATAGCAAGATGCAGTATTACTTCAAGGTTAGCTTTGTGGGCAGCCTCAGCGTCGGCTAAGCTGTGGGGCATAAATGGCATTACAGCGGCGGTGATTGGTATGCCTAAGCTCAGCATTTCCTCTGTCCCATCTCCATGATTGCCAAAATCGTCTATTATAATGACTATATATCCACTTGTATTAGAATTAGCCCCTATGCTGAGGAAGTTATCAAAAACTAATTGAAACAGGACTAATAAAACAAGAACTGATAGTAATATTATTAAAAGATTATATAAGTTTTTTTTAGTAATAACTATCCACATAATTAGCACTCCCTTTTTTAAGATTTATAATTCGTGTTACTATATAAGTATATTTTTCTAATGATAATATGACTATTTTAATAGATTAGTAAGGCATAAATCATTGAGTAAAAGCCTTGCTTGATATATTATATTTTGTAGAGATATTAATATAGAGAAAAAAGGTGGATGTAATATGAAATATAGTAAAGGTGGATTACATATTGATAGTGATTTTGAAATCAGAGTAGTTAGAGAAGATGATGACGATATAGACTTATTTGTTCCCATAGGCAACAGAACCTTGAATCTCCATTTTGAAGACAGCATTCATGCTTTAAATTCAAGAATGCAATTTTCAATTATTAGAAATTTAGTATTTAGATTCAATTTAAATTCAAGTAATAACAAAGCAACTATCCACATGTTAAATAATATAGATTTACACTCATCGGTTGTTAACTTTGAAATTGACTACAGCAGCCATACAATTCATATTAAAGACAGAGAATTTTTTGTGGAAATGAAGATAAAAAAACAATAAAACTGTTGATAAACTTATTTGATTTGTAAGTTATCAACAGTTTTTCTTATTTAAAATGCTTTTAAAATTTCTAAGAAGGGTTATAGAGAACTGCTAAAAGTTTAGAACCTAGAACTATCAGACAGTTTGTTTCATTTTTGTTAAAAAAATAGAAATTTAAACTATTCATAATAAAAAAAGCATATAATTGTATTAAGCATAATATTAACTTGAGGGGGAATTTTATGTTAAATGGTAAGAAAATCAGAGAGATTAGGAAATGTTTAGGGTATACTGCACGTGATGTAGAGATTCTTACAAAAAATAATAAATACAGAACTTCTATATCAAAATCGTACTTAGAAGAGCTTGAAAGAGGTGACAAGAAAAATCCAAGCTTTGAAAAAATTGAAGTTCTTGCCAACGTATTATGTTGTAAATTAGATGATTTGGTTTTAAGAGTAGAGAATATATAAAGAGATATAGGATGAGCGGGAAAATAGATAGCTAATCAAAACCTCCCTCACTACCTGCTTAGCGGGTAGTGAGGAAGGTTTACTACTTGTAATGACAACTATGTAAAGATAACCAACACTAAAACTTAAAATAAATTTCAAAGAAAATAATGAACGCTTCTACTTTTTTTCTTTGGAAATATTAAATTATAAAAGCCTATATCCATAATTATAAATTCAATTTTCTTTATAAACCTTGTAAATCCAATATTTATTTTCGTCATCTTTACAATACAAAATGCTGTAATCATCTTGGTAATATAATATACTTCCGATTGTCGCGGCATTGCTTTGAAAGTTTACTGTTGGAATTTCTTTAACACTAACTTTGCTTTTAATCGGCCCTATTTCCTTTGGCTTCAATTCAAGTTTATTAAATTCTTCTTCTGTTTTAAAATGTATGCCTCCTTTATAGAGTTTATCAAAAACAAATATAAAAGGTGGCAAAACTCTTAACTCTGCACTATCACCATAGTCATTATCAATAAAATTGTTGCAAGCTCCAACCACAACCATAGTAAATACTATTAAAAAAGATATTATATACTTCTTCATGTGCTTCATTTTTCCCAATTATAAACCGTTCTATCCCATGTAAAGCTACCACCACTTACAGATAATTTCTTATCATTTTTGTCGATAGTTGCATAGCTATCTTTATCCCAGGGGTTCCAAACAGAATAGGTGTCAAAATTGTCACTATATCCCCTTAAGACTAGTGCGTGCCTCCCTTTTTTGTAACTTCCTTCTCCATAAGCAGATAAATAAATTGGATTGCCTCTATTAAGCTGTGATTTTACAGAACTATGGCTCAAAGTAGACGTTGTATATTTAGTATCAAAGCCTTTATATTTTCCATAACCATTAACTTCTCTAGTGTTTATAGATTCTTTGCTTAAATCACTACTATTAGGATGATAATATTCTATAATATCTTTAGCAACAGGACTTGATGAACTATTCTTAGTCCTTACTATTGCGGCTGTTGCATAAGCAGCACACCAAGGATTACGCCCCTGCTCCTCTGTTCTACTTAACGATATATATTTATATGAGGAAGAAGATGATGAATATGGTAAATTATCTTTTGCTGTAGAAAATGAGGTAAATGCAGTTGGATTTGATATACTGATTGTTTTTAATTTCTTATTGTTTTTATTTCTTAGTTCTTGCCTACGGTTATTATCTGCAAAATATTCATACAAAAGGTCTATTTCATCGTTGATTGC
>JANQEZ010000032.1 GCA_028278115.1 Clostridia bacterium | reverse complement strand
GAACCTGTTTTAACCTACAAAATATAAGAAAAACAGGTTCATAGCATGAACGAAAAGGAAATATCAAATACCCCCGGCGGCATGAACTAGCACAAGGGGCTAATTTAATATTTTCAAAGAAAAAATGTAGAAGCATTCATTAGTTTTCTTTGAAAAATTAATCAAGGTTTAAAAGCGTTTATCTTTATAGACAAGTAATTAAGCAATTATTGTGCCAAGTTTTCAATCCAGTCAAAATCAATTAGTCTATTGAGGCGTTGACGATTTTTAAATCTTATTTCCGTATTTCTGAACTTTATCTTATAGTAAATATAGCTCCTTTTTAAGACCTGGGAAAAACTAGCTGTCTACAAGTCCATGAATGTACAGGTCTTAGAAATATTGTATATTGCTTTTTTGCTCTAAATTTATATCCTTATATCTTTGTTCGTTTTTACGGATAAGTTTCCGTATTTTAGAACTTCTATGTTATGTTTCTTAATTTTATCATAAAAGCTAGTCTTTCCTATGTCTAGCATCTCCATAGCTTTCTTTTTATCGCCATTACAGATTTTTAACGCCTTAATAATCGCCTTCTTTTCAGCATTAGCTACTTCTATCTTCAGGGACCTAACTTGAGTATTATTTTCTTCCTCCCTCAGTTCTATTTTCAAATGCTTTGAAAGTATGGTTTTTCCTTCGCATAGAATGACTGCCCTTTCAAGTATGTTCTCAAGCTCTCTGATATTGCCGGGCCAATCATACTTTTTCAGCTTATTTAGGGCCTCTCCGGATATATGCTTCTCTTCACATCCAATTTCATTGCATATTTCGGGCAGTTTTAAACGTACAATTGAATGTATATCTTCCTTTCTCTCCCGAAGGGGAGGAATCCAAATTGGAAAAACATTTATTCTATAAAAGAGATCTTCTCTAAATCTTCCATTTAAAACCTCTTTCTCTAAGTTTCTATTTGTGGCTGCAATAATTCTAACATCCACAGCTATCTTTTTCTCTCCACCAACTCTAAAGAAGGCTTTGCTTTGTAGTACTTGTAAAAGCTTCACCTGCATGGATAGGTTAATTTCAGATATTTCATCTAAAAAGATAGTCCCTCCGTTTGCCATTTCAAAAAAGCCGATTTTTCCTTTGTTTTTTGCTCCTGTAAAGGCTCCAGATTCATAGCCAAAGAATTCACTTTCCATAAGAGTCTCAGGGATAGAGCCGCAATTTACATGAATAAAGGGCCTGTCCTCATTTTTGCTAAAGTCATGGATTTCTTTAGCCATTAGACCTTTTCCTGTTCCACTTTCTCCTAAGAGAAGTATAGTTGAGTTTAATTTTGAAGCTTTATAAAGAAGGTGTTTAATCTCCTTGATTTCGGCACTTTCTCCAATTATCTTATTGAAAAAGTTTATATTATCTTCTCTTTGTATAAATTGCTTCTCAATCTCCTCTAGCTTTAATAATGCTTCATTTCTTTCTTCTATAATGTTCTTAAGCTCTGATATATCCTTAACTCTCAGTAGTGCTCCTACTCTTTTTTCTTTTTTATTTACAGGCTCAAGGGAACACAGTGTTGGTCTGCCATTTATCTCAATAAATTTATCTCTAAAGCTAAGCTCCTTGCCCTTTGCTGTTTCATAAAATTCTTTAATGGCGGGAACATATCCATGAATATCGAAGATATCCCTTCCGATAACATCTATTTCAATATTCTTACCCTTTGCCATGTATTCTTTACCCGCTAGTAAATCAAAAATACTTTCCTTCCTTATTGTATATCCCTTTGCCTGATAAAACTTCACTTCTTTGCTGTCACCATCAAGTACTACTAAATGCCCTAAAGCGTTTATGTATTCAATTTTAAAGCCTTTGCCATCTACAGATATATTTATGGTTTTATCTACTAAGTCCATTTCTACATTTATATCTATATCAAGAAATCTAGTATTTAGTTTGATAACTTCTTCTTTAAAATTTTTTGTATTTTTGTATTTAGGAAAAGCCCCTTCATCTTTATAAATACCTATGGCTATGATTGAGTCTCCTATATCAATATTCTCATCCTCTATACCAATCACTTTTAGATTCTCTGGTGTAAGACCTCCATCATCTCTGCCTAGATTATTATCGGCTATAATGACTATATCTCCCTTTAAAATTCTTCCGGCTTCATGGCCTTTGCCTTGATTATAAGTGACCCCGAAAACTTCTTTGGCCTTTTTATTATATATTTGAATTTTTCCATCCTTATCAATAAATATAAAGCCTTCCGACATCATATCTGTAAATTGTTTTATATATTCTATATCTATAAACATAAGAAAAGCCTCCAATTTATTTTATGGTAATTCCTTTAGGGACAGTTACGACGTTACATTATCTGATTCTAGCTTCTTTGTTCCAATATATTTGGGTAACCGACTTTAAAAGAAGGACCATATAGACTGTAACGTTGTAACGAACTACAAGGATATGACATATAAGTATGTAAAGACCTTTATAGCTCCGCCCTAAGTCTTTACAATCATTATATACAAATATCAAGTATTTTAAAATAAGATTTCCAAGTGTAAAGTTCTTCATTTTAAAGATAATTTTTTACAGATGCTTCCATATAATATTTTTCTGAATTTTCTGAAATATTATGAGTTTTTTATAAGGCTAAGGGTATATAATATTAATATAGGGAGGTGGTGTTATGTTTAATATCATAGCAAGCTTTAATGACATTTTAACCCTTAGAAAACTCGTAAAAAAGCTTAGGAAGAACCCGAAGGTTAAAGGTCACATCCTAGTAATAAATGAAAGCGATAGGTTATCAGAAGATGATAAGTATATCTCAAGTGTTCTCATTAAGCGTTCTAGGGAGATTTCTACCTTGGGATTGGATGGTACATTAAAGGGAATTATATTTGGAGCAATAATTGGAGGTTTGTCTTCATTTTTTGCAGTATTATTCAATGTGAATCTCCTTGGTTTATCAACAGTTGCTCTATTTGCTATAATAGCTATTATATTCTATGGTGCCGCTGTGGGCAGTATAATTGGACTACTAATAAATAATCTTATAAGTAAGTATTATTTAAGAAATTTTGATGGAGAAATGACTCTTATTCTTAAAGAGGTTGATGATGAGGTCAAGGATGATGTTATTGAGATTGTAAAGGAATATACTCCTGAGAGGTTGAATGTTTATTAGGACAAAAGCGTCTAGCGACGCTTAGTAGCCCTTAGCTCTCAGCTCTTGGCTCTTAGGCACAACAGTTCTAATTCTTAGGTCAGAGAATGAAGACCCTTTGTTAGTTAGTAGTTCGTGGTTAGTGGTTAGTGGTTAGTAGTAGTTTTTGTCATTCTTTTATGTCTCTAGAATATAAGTTTAAGGAGTGGGAAAACCCCACTCCTTATATTGTTGCCTATAATAATGTAACCCTTAAGTTTAGCTTATGTGTTTTTGGCTGTAAGCTATCAGCCATTAGCTATTAGCCTTAAGAAGATATAAGCTAATAGGTATGACAATTGTTTTTCAAGAAGTAAAGCTTTACATCGTAAGTACTATATTACATCATCGGTGGCATTCCGCCGCCCATGCCCATTGGCGGCATGTCATTTTTTTCTTCTGGAAGGTCAGCTACTGCTGCTTCTGTTGTTAAGAATAGTGCTGAGATTGATGCAGCGTTTTGTAGAGCTGAACGAGTTACTTTAGTTGGGTCTACTATACCAGCTTCAAGCATTACAACGTACTTTTCATCTAGTGCGTCGAAACCAGTGCCAGCATCTGCATTTATAACCTTCTCAACTACTACTGATCCTTCAAGACCTGCATTGATTGCTATTTGTCTTACTGGCTCTTCTAATGCTCTTCTGATTATTAAAGCTCCAGTTCTTTGGTCACCTTCTAGGGCTTCGATTGTAGCTTCAACTGCTGGAATAGCGTTGATAAGTGCAGTTCCACCACCAGCAACTATACCTTCTTCAACTGCTGCTCTAGTTGCGTTTAATGCATCCTCTATTCTAAGCTTTCTTTCCTTCATTTCAGTTTCTGTAGCAGCACCTACTTGGATAACTGCAACTCCACCCGCAAGCTTAGCAAGTCTTTCTTGTAACTTTTCTCTATCGAAATCAGATGAGGTTTCTTCTATTTGACTTCTAATTTGTCTAATTCTATCTTCTATAGCAGAAGTTTCTCCAGCTCCATCAATGATAGTAGTGTTTTCTTTATCCATCTTGATAGACTTAGCAGTTCCAAGCATATCTAATTCAACAGTTTTAAGGTCTAATCCCAATTCCTCTGAGATTACTTGGCCGCCAGTTACTATAGCTATATCTTCAAGCATTGCCTTTCTTCTGTCTCCAAATCCTGGAGCCTTAACTGCAATACACTCAAATGTTCCTCTTAGCTTATTAACAACAAGTGTAGCTAGAGCTTCACCTTCGATATCTTCAGCTATGATTACCAGCTTTCTTCCTTGTTGAACTATTTGCTCAAGGATTGGAAGGATTTCTTGGATATTAGTAATCTTCTTATCGGTAATTAGTATGTATGGGCTCTCTAATACTGCTTCCATCTTTTCAGTATCAGTTACCATGTAAGGTGATACATAGCCTCTATCAAATTGCATACCCTCTACTACTTCTAAAGTAGTTCCCATAGTTCTTGCTTCTTCAACAGTGATAACTCCATCTTTTCCTACCTTTTCCATAGCTTCTGCTATAAGAGAACCGATTTTTTCATCGGCAGCAGAAATTGAAGCAACGTTGGCAATAGCATCTTTTCCTTCGATTTGCTTTGAATTGTTCTTGATTTCTTCAACTGCTGCTTCAACGGCCTTTTCAATACCTTTTTTAAGGATCATTGGATTAGCACCAGCTGCTACATTTTTTAATCCTTCTCTGATTATAGCTTGAGCAAGTAAAGTAGCTGTAGTCGTACCATCACCAGCAACATCATTAGTTTTAGTAGCAACTTCTTTAACTAATTGAGCTCCCATGTTTTCGTAAACGTCCTTAAGCTCAATTTCACGAGCAATGGTAACACCATCATTTGTAATAGCTGGTGAACCGAATTTCTTATCTAATATAACATTTCTACCCTTAGGTCCTAATGTAACCTTAACAGTATCAGCTAATTTATTTACACCTTCTTCTAATTTACGACGAGCATCTTCACAGAATTTAATTTCCTTTGCCATTGTATTAACCTCCCTATGTAGTTTATAGCTTGTGGATGTTGGAATGTTATAATGTTATAATGTTATATGTTTTAATGTTGTATGTTATTTATACTTTCTATTTCAGCCCTCTTAAAGACCATACATTCCACATTTAAACATTTAAAGCTTCAACATTTCTCATTTCAACATTCTTTCTTATTCAACAATTGCTAATAAATCGTTTTGTCTTACAATAGTGTATTCTTCACCATCATATTTTATCTCAGTACCTGCATATTTTGAAAATATAACCTTGTTTCCAACTGTTACTTCCATTTTTACTTCTTTGCCATCAACCATTCCACCTGGTCCTACTGCAACGACTTCAGCCATTTGAGGTTGCTCCTTAGCTTGACTTGGTAAAACTATTCCACTCTTAGTTTTTTCTTCAGCTTCTAGCTTCTTGATAACAACTCTATCCCCTAATGGTTTGATGTTCATTGTAAAACCTCCTCATTTTTCTTTTATTTAAATTTATTTACTAATCAAATTATTAGCACTCACCTTCATTGAGTGCTAATCACAATACTAATTTACAATAATAGTAATTAGAAGGCAAACTCTATTTAGATTGATTTTAAGTAATATTTAGCCATTTTTTTTTATTAGTTGTCATTAATAAATTTATCCTTCTATTATCTTAATTTTTCTCATTATTATTCTCTTTTTTAAATATTATGTCTTTAATTAATGATATTCTACCTAAATTCATCGCTTTTCAACAAATATTTTCCTTTAAAAAGTAGAAAACTGCTAGCAAAAATATACTAGCAGTGAGTCCGTCGAAAAAGTCCAATTTCTGTTTTGTTGCTGAAATCTCCCCTGCTTATTTGAAAGCAGTATAGATTAACTCGTTGTTCTAGTAAAGCATTAATTTTAGTTTTTCAATACTTAAGGGGGTTTTGATATTTCATTTGAGTGATTTTTATGAATCTGTTTTAACCTACAAAATATAAGA